>JAYVMG010000399.1:0-3028 GCA_043759095.1 Acidobacteriota bacterium
GATCAGGTCCAGCACCCGCTCGCGCTCGTGGACCTTCCCCACCCGGCTGGTCCAGATCATCCAGAAGCCGGTGGCCGTGCAGCTGACGCCGATGCCCCAGCGCATGCCAACGAGCGGAAACCGCAGCACGACACCGCCGAGACGCGCGACCAGTTCCGGAGGGACGATGCCCGCGAGCGTCAGGCCGCCAATCGCCAGACCGAGCGCGCCCGCACAGCAGAGGTTCCGAACCACCGCGGGAGCATCGAGACCGTCGTCCACGCGCGTGGCTCGCGTGTGCCCGTCAGTAGCTATTTCTGTTACCCTTGCCGCTGCGCGACGACATCACGGTTCGGAGCCGGTCGTCGGTTCAGCACCGCTCAGACGATCGGCGAGCCACCGCTCCGCGTCGCCGATGTCGCGAAAGACTTCAACCGCCTGATGCAGCTGCCCAGCCAACGTCGAATACATCCGCACCATCCCGAACGCCGCCGGCATCGTCGTCACGAACGCGACGGGTCCGCGCCGGCCGTGCTCGCGCGACAGGGTCTCGACATGCTTGAGCCCGGCGCGCACATCGGTCTGGCTCGCGACACTCGTCACACGGCGCGAGTCGTACAGCATCCCGTACTGCCACGTCCCGTCGGTCGCCTGCCGTTGGGCCACAGCCAGCAGGTCGTCGAGGCCGACGATGCCGATCGTGGTGACCACAATCCGCCGACGCTCGTCGTCTCGTTCGTAGGTGATCGGCATTGATGACGCTTCCCCACATTACCCGCAAACGTTCCAGGGTGCACGGCTTCGGCGTGTTCGCGCTCGAGGCGATCAACAAGAACCGGCGCATCGTCGACTACGCCGGCGAGCTCGTCCGCAACGACCAGAGCGAGGCGCGCGAAGAGCGCTACCTCGCCGAGGGGTGCATCTGGGTGTTCCGCGTGAACCGGCGCTGGAGCCGCGACGCGGGCGTCAGCGGCAATATCGCCCGCTTCATCAACCACTCGTGCCGGCCGAACTGCTGGTTTGAAATCGTCGACACGACCATCTGGATCCGCGCCTCGAAGTCGATCCGCGCCGGCGACGAACTGACCTACGACTACGCGACGGTCGGCGAACGAACGATCCCCTGCCGCTGCCGTCCGGGCTGCCCGAACAAGCTCTAGTCTAGCCGCCAGAGGCGACTCAGATCAGCGGCTTCATCGTCCAGTCGGCGTCGTTCACCAGCGCTTCGTAATCCGCCGCGGCGATCGACTTCTTTGAATAGCTGCACGACACGATGAAGCGCTCTTTTTCCTCGCTCCAGTCGGCTCTCGTCACGACGCACTCGATGCTCTCGCCTTCGACGCGCGTGGGCAACTGGAGCGGCTCGCCGGGCTTTGGGATCGCTGGCACCTGGGCATGCCGGGTGAAACGCACCACGCTGTTGTCGATCACCTTGTCCGGGGCGGTCGAGGACCGGATCGTCAGGCGGGGAATACGCAGGTTGATTTCCACGTCAATCGGCACGGCTCTATCTTATCGCGTTGGGGTTGCGGCGGGTTCAGGCCAGCTTGGCCGCTGGAGACGTCCGAGCAGGCCGAATACAATATCGATTATGGCCAGTATGCTCGAAGCGATTGAAATCAAGCGAAAGACCTATTTCGAATACGAAGGCGCGCCCTACCACTGCCTGGACGTCGAGGTGTCCAAACCCACCGCCCGCGGCGGACAGACCCTGGTCCGGATCAAGATGCGCAACATGCTCACGCAGGCCGTGTTCGACCGCACGTTCAAGGCGGGCGACAAATTCGACGAGCCCGACCTGGCGTTCGTCTGGGCGACGTATCTCTACAGCGACGCGTCGGGCTACAACTTCATGGACCAGAAGACGTTCGACACCATCACACTCTCGCCGGAGGTGGTCGGCATCGACAAGTTCCTGCTGGTGGACAACCTGCTGATCCAGATCCACACCTACAACGACAAGCCGCTCGGGCTCGTGTTTCCCGCGCACGTGGAGATTACCGTGACGTCGACGGAAGCCGGCGCGCGCGGCGACACGGCCAGCGGCAGCGTCACCAAGGTCGCGACGCTCGAGACCGGCATGGAGATCCGCGTCCCGCTCTTCATCAAAGAGGGCGAGAAGATCAAGGTCCACACCGAGTCGCGAGAATTTTCTGGACGCGCGTGACATCGGTTGACGTGATGGTCGCGTTGCGGCAGGAATGAACGGCCGGTGGGTCGGGGTCGATTTCGGCACGACCAACAGCGCCGTCGCGTTCGTCGATGCGGCCGGACGGCCACATCTCGCCAAGTTTGTGAGCGCGCAGGGTACGCGGTCCACGTGTCCGTCCGTCCTGTATTTCGAATCCAGGAAGCCGACGGTTGCCGGCTCCACGGCGATCGAGCACTACCTCGCGGCAGAGACCAAAGGCCGCTTCATCCAGTCGCTGAAGGCCTACCTCGCGGATCGCTCGTTTGAAGGCACCGGTATCGGCACGCAGTACTACTCGCTCGAAAAGCTGATCGCGATCATCGGCAAGCACATCGGCGATCAGCTGGGCTTTGCGTCATGGCCGTCGCCGCGGCGAATCATTCTGGGACGGCCGGTCCACTTCTCCAACCCGCCCGACCAGGAGCTCGACAGGTTCGCCACGGGGCGGCTGCTCGCGGCCATCGGCCTCGCCGGCTTCGACGAGGTCGTGTTCGAGTACGAGCCGGTCGCTGCGGCATACGCGTACGAAGCGCGCCTGCAGCGCGACGAGCGGATCCTGATCGGCGACTTTGGCGGTGGCACCAGCGACTTCACGATCATCTCCGTCGGCCCAGACGTGCGGCGGCGCGGCCGGCGCGCCTCCGACATCATCGGCGCCGACGGCGTCCCGATCGCCGGTGACGCATTCGACAAGCGGATCATCCGCAATCTGGTGGCGCCCCGTCTGGGCATGGGCGGCGAGTATCTGTCCCCGCCCAACAAGTTCCTGCCCGTACCGAGCTGGCCGTACGAGCGGCTCGAGCGCTGGCACTACCTGTCGTTCCTGAAGTCGCCGCCGACGCTGGAGATGCTGGAGCG
>JAYVMG010000400.1:0-3026 GCA_043759095.1 Acidobacteriota bacterium
CAAGGCTGGCATCGGCGTTGCTCCAATAAGTCTATTGGAGAAAATGTCCCGCGCCAGGCTCAGCCATCTGGTTGATCGCCAGAAGGAGCTGCTGGAGCGCCAGTCGCTCGCGCTCGAGCAGGCCGCCACGCTCAGGTCGCAGTTCCTCGCAAACATGTCGCATGAGTTCCGGACGCCGCTGAACACGATGCTGGGCTATACGTCAATGCTGCTCCAGGGCGTGGCCGGCGACGTTGCCCCGCCGATGAAGCGGCACCTGGGCCGCATCGAGTCGAACGGCCGTCGGCTGCTCACGATCATCGACGGCATGCTCGATTTTGCGAAAATCGAAGCCGGCCGCATGCCGTTGCACTGCTCCACGTTCTCGATCCCCGACCTGGTCCGCGAGGTGAGAGCCGAGATCGAGCCCCTGATCGCGCGTTCGTCGCTCAGCGTGACGCTTGATCTGCCGAAGAACCTTGTTCCGATTTCGACCGACCGGCCGAAGGTGAAGCAGATCCTCGTGAACCTGCTGAGCAACGCGCTGAAGTTCACGCACCACGGCAGTGTGACGATTGCGGCGCGGCGCTGCGTCAAGGATCACACGGTGACGCTGTCGGTCGCCGACACTGGTGTGGGTATTGCGGCCTGCGATTGCGACCGTATCTTCGAGAATTTCCTGCAGCTCGATGCGTCGCCAACGCGCGCGTACGGCGGCACCGGACTCGGCCTCTCTATCTGCCGAAGTCTGGCTCAGATGATCGGCGGACGCATCGCCGTGCAAAGTGTGGTGGGTGAGGGGTCGACGTTTCTGCTGACGCTGCCGGCGAAGGCCACGCCATGAGTTCGACGCCGGTCCGTCCCCGCGTGCTCCTCGTCGACGACTATGCCGACGCGCGGGAGATGTACACCGAGTACCTCGAGTTCTCCGGCTTTGACGTCATCGAAGCCGCCAACGGGATGGAGGCCCTGCAGCGCGCCATCGACGGCGTGCCGGATATCATCCTCATGGACCTGTCACTGCCCGTCATGGATGGCTGGGAAGCCACGCGCCGGCTGAAGGCCGACGCCCGCACGGCCTCGATTCCCGTCGTCGCCCTGACCGGACACGCCCTGGCCGGCATTTCCGAGGGCGCGAGGAAGGCCGGCTGCGATGCGTTTGTCACGAAGCCCTGCCTGCCGGAGGATCTCGTCCGCGAGATCCGGACGATTCTCGACGGCCACGCCGGCTCTCAGCGGAAGGGCGCCTCGTAAGAAAAATAGGTGAGCAGCGCCGCAGTCGATCGCCCGTCCGTGCGGGTGATGGGCGCGGCGATGCCGAGCACAATCTGCTGCGCGCCGAGCGTCCAGCCGCGACGGAAACCCGGCGACACTGTCCACGAGTCCTGAAATTCCACCATCCCTTCGAGCATCAGGTTCAGCGCAGGCGTCACGCGCCAGATGCCGCTGCCGGAGATCTGCGGCGTGCTTTGCACATCCGGCAGCCACACGTATCCCGCGTTCGCGTGGAGATAGAAGTTGCCAAACTGCTTGCTTGCCGGCAGGTTGAGTTGCAGACCGGCGGTGCCGCTGCCGAGCCCGTCATTCTCGCGCCCGGTTGGAAGAATCAGGCTGATGCGCGGCGAGATCGCCGGGCCGCGCGCGCTCTCCGCCCGCAGCTGAAAGCGATAGTTCAGCACGACGTCGCCGATGCCCGTGGTCTGGCCGGTCGCAGCAAATGGCAGCGTGTAGGAGATCTGGTGCGCCATGCCGGGCGCCGGCCACTCCTGCGTGAAGCTCCCGTCCCACGCGCCGTCCCGGCCGCGTGTCCACGTCAGGATGTTCTGCACCACCCCGGCTTCCTGGTTGAAGGCCTCTTCCACCAGAAACGAGTTGTCGAGGATTTCCCACTTCGCGGCGGCTTTCGCCGCAGGCGTGTTCTGGGCCTCGGCGTACCCACAGGGCGCCAGGACTGCCAGGGCGACCGTCAGGATGATTGAGTTCTTGTTTGAGTGGTCAAAATTCAAGTGACCACGATACAAACATTCATGGCAGGCCGCAAGCGCTGAGGCGGAAACGGCCTTAGGCGGTCTCGACCAACAGCTTCGACGCGGCCCGTGCCCCGATCGTGATGTGCCGATCGATTTTTCGCAGCACGACGGAGTCGGCCGCATCGTCGCGCGATTCGACCTCGATCGCTTCGCCGGGCTTGAGGCCATTGCTTTCGACGAATCGGAGGAACGCGGGATCCTGATCGGTGATGCGCGTCACCTTCAACGGCGTCCCGACGGGACACGTCAGCAGGCTCTCGAGATGCTTCGTGGCGATCGCGCCGTCCGGATTCGATGGGGTCGCCGTGGGGATCGTGGGTTGGACGTCCGAGCATCTCGTCGATGCGATCGATCAGCCGTTCGGACACCACGTGCTCGAGTTGCTCGGCGTCGTCGTGCACGTCCGCCCAGCTCATGCCCATCACCTGCACGAGAAAGAGTTCGACCAGGCGATGGCGGCGCAGGACGAGACCGGCAAGTTTTTCGCCGGCTGGGCTCAGCCGCACGCCGCTGTATGGTTCGTACTCGGCCAGTCCCGACTCGGCCAGCGCCTTCACCATCGTCGTCGCCGTGCCGGGCGTGACGCTGAGCGCGGACGCGACCTGTCCCATCGGCACGAGCCGCTGCTCGGGTCCGAGCGACGACTGTCCCTGATAAATCGCCTTCAGGTAGTTCTCGACGGTGCTCGACGGGAGCATGCCACGATATTATCCGAGAATGTCATTACGTGACCGGATCGCCACGCCGGACGGAAAGCGGCGGACCGTGCGGACAATCTTCGCGACGATTGCCGATCGTTACGACGTGATCACGGTCCTCCTGTCCTACGGTCAGGATCGACGCTGGAAGCGGCGGTTGATCGATCTGGCGTCGCCGCGCCCGGGCACCCGGGCCCTCGATCTCGCGACCGGCACGGGAGACATCGCGTTCGCGCTCGCCGCCCGCGGCGCGCGCGTCGTCGGTCTCGACATCACGTTCAGGATGATCGAACTCGCGCGGGAAAAAGTGGCGCACGGC
>JAYVMG010000401.1:0-3020 GCA_043759095.1 Acidobacteriota bacterium
GCGCCGGGACAGATCACCGGGTCCGGCGAGGTGCTCCTCGTCGACCCCGCCCAGAACAACGCCTTCAAGGCAATCAACCTCGCGTGGAAACACGGCGCCACCGTGCAGGCGACCGCCGGCTCATCGGGCGCGCCGATTCGCTATGCGCTGCGTGGATTGACCGCCAGCGCGCAGGATGAAATCGTGAAATCGCTCGCGCTCCAGGCCGAGCGCACTGACGCAGCCCCCGGACGCGCCGTGCGGCAGCCGCGCATCGGCCTGTACCAGCCGTGGACCGGCAGCATGGACGAGGGCTGGTCGCGTTGGGTGCTCGAGCAGTACGGCTTCACGCTGATCCCTGTCCATCCCGAGGACTTCAAATCTCCTCTCGCTCAGACGATCGACGTCCTGATCATCGCCGACGATGCGCGCGTGCCGGTGGCGGGAGCGGCGACGGGGCGAGGCGGTCGCGGCGGCGCGCCGCAAGCGGTCCGTCCCGAGTACGCGTATCAGCTCACCGCAGCTGACCTGCAGTCGTTCGAGCAGTTCGTCCGCAACGGCGGCACGCTCGTCTGCCTCAGCAGCGCGAGCACGTTTGCGATCCAGCAGCTGAAGCTGCCCGTGAAGAACGTCGTCGCAGGTCTGCGGCCTGAGGAATTCTTCCTGCGCGGATCGATCGTCGAGGTCACCACCGATCCGACGCACCCGGTGATGGCCGGCATGCCGGACAAAGCGATGGTGTTCGTGGACGGCAGCCCGGTGTTCGAACCTCAGGAGGGATTCAAGGGCACCGTGCTCGCGCGGTATCAGGAGTCGGGATCACCGCTGCGCTCTGGTTATTTGATCGGCGAGCAATATCTGCAGGGAAAAGCCGCGGCGCTCGACGTCGAACTCGACAAGGGTCACGTCGTGCTGCTCGGGTTCAGACCCGTGTGGCGCGGTCAGCCGTTCGGCGCCTTCCGTGTGTTGTTCAACGCGGCGCTGTTCGGCGCGCAATAGCCATCGAGTGAAACGGATTGACGGCATTCGAGATGGGTGGGATAATCCCACCATGATTGTCACGCTCGATGCCAAACGGAGATTGACCGTGCCGACCGGCCTGGCCCCCGCGTCGCCGGGAGACTATTTCGAAGCGCGCTTCGACGCCGAGGAAGACACCCTGGTATTTCGACGACTCGCAGGCAAGGAGGACTGGCTCGCGGTGCTCAAGGCCTGTCCGGTCAGCCCTGACGACATCCCTCGTCGCCGCCGTGAACCCGCGCGTCGCCGCAAGGTATGAACTGGTTACTTGACACCGACGTCATCTGCCAGCCGGCCAAGCGGCTCGGTGACGCCCGAGTCATCGCCTGGCTCGATCAGGAAAAGGACCACTGCTACACGAGCGCCGTCGTCATCGCCCAACTGGCGTACTGGGTGCGCACCAAAGACGGGCGACAGCGGCTGGCGCTACAGGCCTGGCTCACCCGTCTGGTGGACGCCATGCAGGGGCGGATTCACGGGTTCAACGTGTCGGTCGCCCATGTATGGGCGGAGCAGGAGCGGCTGCTCAGCAAAGCCGGCCAGCGTATGCCGGTCGAAGATAGTTACATTGCGGCAACCGCACGGCGCCACGGGCTCACGATCGCCACAGGGAACGACCAGGACTTCAGGCGTCCCGGGCTGAAGGTCTTCAACCCGTTCAAAGAACTCCGGTGAACGTTTGGCGCTGACGCCCGGCGCTTGCCTCGGTCCATAACGCTATCGTCGCGCCGATCGGCGCCGGCGTCATGTTTCGCCTGGGCGGCGAGACGTCCGAGCGTCAATGGTGGGACGTCGTGGGCATTTTGAGAGTCACGGAAGATGCAGATCGCGCCATAATCCCCTGCACGTGACTCTCACCCCAGGCGCTCGACTCGGCCCATACGAAATCCAGTCACTGCTCGGCGCGGGCGGCATGGGCGAGGTGCATAAGGCCCGCGACACGCGCCTCGAGCGGGACGTCGCGGTGAAGGTGCTGTCGGCCGCAGCCATCGACCCCGACCGCCTGCGTCGCTTCGAGCAGGAAGCCCGCGCGACGGCGGCGCTCAACCACCCGAACATCCTCGCCATCTTCGACGTCGGCACGCATGACGGCGTCAGCTACGTCGTCTCGGAATTGCTGGATGGCGAAACGCTGCGCGATCGGCTGAAGCCGGGCCCTCTGCCCTTACGAAAGGCGATCGACTTCGCGACCCAAATCGCGCGCGGCCTCGCCGCCGCGCACGAGAAGGGCATCGTGCATCGCGACCTCAAGCCCGAGAACATCTTTGTGTCGCCGGACGGCCGCGTGAAGATTCTCGACTTCGGGCTCGCCAAGCTCACCGCGCGCAACGCCGCCGATGGCCACACGGTCGCGCCGACGATCGACCGCGGCACGACGCCGGGAATGGTGCTCGGCACGATCGGCTACATGTCGCCCGAACAGGTCCGGGGACTCGAGACCGACTCCCGGGCCGACATCTTCAGCTTCGGCGCGATTCTCTACGAGATGCTCACCGGGCGGCGGGCCTTCAAGGGCGACACCGAAGCCGACACGATGACGGCGATCCTCACGGCGGAACCGCCGGAGATCGCGGACCCGGCGCGCGCGCTGCCGCCGACCCTCGACCGTGTCGTCCGGCGATGCCTCGAGAAGAGTCCGGTCGAGCGGTTTCAGTCGGCGCGCGATCTCGCGTTCGACCTCGAGGGCATGTCGACGACGTCGCACGCCGGCGGCAGCGTCGACGCCGTCGGCCCCGCGGCAGCGTCGCCGCGGCGCTGGTCGGCGGGCGTGATGGCCGCAGCGCTCGCGCTCGGTCTGACGCTCGGCGGTGTGGCAACATGGTTGGCCTCAGCTCGCTCGAAGGCGACGTCTGCGCCGGTGACGTTCCAGCAGCTGACCTTCCGCCGGGGCACGATTCGCTCGGCGCGTTTCACGCCGGACGGCGACACCGTTGTCTATTCCTCGGCCTGGGAAGGCAAGCCCCAGGAGGTCTACTCCACGCGGATCGGTGCGGTCGGCGAACGGCCGCTCGGCATTCAGG
>JAYVMG010000402.1:0-8026 GCA_043759095.1 Acidobacteriota bacterium
GCGCGAACTCGCGAGATCGCCGCCGTGCCCCAGCATCTCGCCGAAGCTCCAGACGCGGGCGTCCGGTTCGGCCACCACACATTGGCCGACGCTCTCCGCAAACGCAGTGAGGTTGACGGCATCGCCGCGCACCATGTCCGGTGCGACCGGGATGCAGAGCGGGCCGCGGCAGGCTCCTTCGGGCTTCAATACGAAGCCGTTGACGCGCGGCAGGTCGCGCGCGCGGATCCACAACGTGTGGCTTGACGGTTCGCGGTCGAGGTCCACGGGCTCGAGCGCCACAGAATTGTCGGCGATAAGTACGGTGTCGACCGGGGCGTTCCGCTCATGCACGAAGCCGACAGTACGCGCCGCCATGGAGTCTGTCAATCTGGCATACTGTGAGGGAGACATGGCTTCCAACGTCCTCGTCGTTGACGACGATCCGAATCTGGTCCGGCTCATGAGCAAGTTTCTGACGCTGGAAGGATTCGCGCCGGTGCCGGCAGCCAATGGCGCGGAAGCGCTGCAGTACCTGCGCGGCGGCGGCGATGCGAGCGTCATCCTCCTGGACCTGCGCATGCCGGTGATGGACGGCTGGGCGTTCCGGCGCGAGCAGAGGGGCGACCCCGGGCTGGCCGGCATTCCCATCGTCGTCCTGTCCGGCATGGAGTCCGACGGCGTGCAGGAGCTGGACGCCGCTGCCTCGTTTCACAAGCCGGTCAGCTTTCCCGAAGTCGTCGGCGTGATCCGGCGCCTCTGCGAACCCCCCCGCTAGATCGTCAACGATCCGTGAGCGATCGTCAGGATCAGGCGGACGGCGTCGTCAAGGAACGGGTCAAGGTCGAGAAGAAAGAGCCGACCCTCTACAACGTCATCCTGCTCAACGACGACTACACGACGATGGAGTTCGTGCTGAGCGTGTTGGAAGGCATTTTCCAGAAATCGCCGGCCGAAGCGTACCGAATCATGATGCAGGTGCATCTACACGGGAGTGGGATCGCGGGCGTGTACCCGTGGGAAGTTGCCGAGACGAAAGTGGAAACGTTGACGTCGCAGGCCAAACAGGCGCAGTACCCGCTGCGCGCCGCCATAGAAGAAGCGTGAGCTGACCGTGTTTTCTGCCGCCATCGAAGTTGTCCTCACCATCGCGTATCGCGAAGCCGTCTCGCGGCGGCACGCCTACGTCACGCTCGAGCATCTGCTCTACGCGCTTGCACACGACAATGACGGCGAGCGGATCCTCGCCGCGTGCGGCGCTGACCTGTCGCGGCTGCGCCGCGATCTCGATGCCTATCTCAGCGAGTCGCTCGAGCAGATGAAGCGGGGCGACGCGCGCGAGCCGGAACAGACCGCGGCGTTCCGCCGCGTACTGCAGACCGCCGTGCTGCACGTCCAGAGCGCGCAACGCGGTGAAGTCGAGGCCGGTGATATTTTCGCCGCCATCTTGCAGCAGCCCAAGACGCACGCCGCGCAGTTGCTGGCGGAGCAAGGCGTCACGCGGCTCGACATCCTCGAATACATCTCGCACGGCATCGCGAAGGTGCCGGCGGCCGGCGCGCCAGGCGCCGGTGAGCACGGCGTCGAAGCCGGCGGTGGCGACGAGGGATCCTCGACGTCGCGTGATCCGCTCGCCGCATACTGTGCGAACCTCACCGAACGCGCGCGGCAGGGGCAGCTCGATCCGTTGATCGGCCGCACGCTCGAGCTGCAGCGCACGATCGAAGTCCTCTGCCGGCGCCGCAAGAACAACCCGGTCTTTGTCGGCGAAGCCGGTGTCGGCAAGACGGCGATGGCGGAAGGTCTTGCGGTGCGGCTGCTGGCCGAAGATGCGCCAGAAGCGCTGAAGGATGCGGAGATTTTCGCCCTGGACACTGCCGGCCTGCTGGCGGGCACGCGCTTCCGCGGCGATTTCGAGGAACGCTTCAAGGCCGTGATCAAGGCGCTGAGCAACAAGCCGAAAGCGATTCTCTTCATCGACGAAATCCACTCGACCGTCGGCGCCGGCGCGACGTCCGGCGGCACGATGGATCTCGCGACACTGATCAAGCCGATGCTGGCGGCGGGCGAGCTGCGCGTCATCGGATCGACGACGTTCGACGAGTACAAGCACATCGAGAAGGACCGCGCGCTCGCGCGCCGGCTGCAGAAGATCGCGATCGAGGAACCGTCGCTCGACGAATCGGCGAAAATTCTTGCCGGGCTGAAGAGCCGGTACGAGGCGCACCACCGCGTCACGTATACCGATGCGGCCATTGACGCCGCGGTGAAACTCGCGTCGCGGCATCTGCGCGACTACCGGTTGCCCGACTCCGCAATCGATCTGATCGATGAGGCAGGATCCGTGGCGCGGCTCGCCGCGCCTCCATCCCAGCCCGCCCTGTCAGACCCAGCAGACCCACATGAGTCACGTGACCCACATGACCTATCCGTCCCGCCCGTCCCGGTGATCGTGGATGCCGCCGACATCGAGAAGATCGTCGCGCGCATCGCGCGAATCCCGGCACGGCAGGCGTCCTCTTCGGATCGCGAACGGTTGCGCACGCTGGAGGAATCGCTGCAGCGCGTGGTCTTCGGGCAGACCGAGGCTGTGCATCTGGTGGCGCAGGCGATCAAGCGATCGCGCGCGGGCCTGGGGCAGCCCGATCGCCCCGCGGGCTGTTTTCTGTTCACGGGACCGACCGGCGTCGGCAAGACGGAACTCGCCAAGCAGCTCGCGATCCAGCTCGGGAACGAATTCTCGCGCATCGACATGAGCGAGTACATGGAGAAGCACGCGGTGGCGCGGCTGATCGGCGCGCCGCCCGGTTACGTGGGCTTCGAACAGGGCGGACTGCTCGTCGACATGGTGCGCACACATCCCTACAGCGTCGTCCTGCTCGACGAGATCGAGAAGGCGCACCCGGATATCTTCAACATCCTGCTGCAGGTGATGGATCACGCCGCGCTGACCGACAACACCGGCCGCAAGGCCGACTTCCGCAACGTCGTGCTGATCCTGACGTCGAACGCGGGCTCGCGCGAGATGAGTGCGCAGTCGATCGGGTTCACGGACGGTGGGTCAGGCGACGCGCACGACGAGCGCCTGCGCCGCGCCGCGGCGGGGAAGTCGAAGACCGCTATCGAGCGCGTCTTCAGTCCGGAGTTCCGGAACCGCCTCGATGCGATCGTGACGTTCCGCACGTTGACGGCCTCGGTGATGGAATCGATCGTCGAGAAGTTCGTGCTGCAGCTCGAACAGCAGCTCGCCGAGAGGCACGTGGCGATCACGCTGACCGATGCCGCGCGCGCCTGGCTGGCAGTGAAGGGCTACGATCCGGTGTTCGGCGCCCGGCCGCTTGCACGCGTGGTGCAGAAGGAAGTGCGCGATCCGCTGACGGATCAGATCCTGTTCGGCGCGCTCGAGCACGGCGGCACCGTCACCATCGGCGTCGGGGACAATGCGCTCACGTTCGCGTACGACGGGAAGCCCGCCGTCTGACGATCGGCTGAAGGCTTCACGCTAGATGAGTGGCTTCTGCCAGCGCATGAAGAGGAAGTACGGGATGCGCGTCATGTGTTCGAATCGCGCCGACGCCTGCAGATCCGCATCCGTCGTCATCGGTTCCTGAAAATCTCGCAGCACGAACCCCGCCTGTAGCGCGCCGCTGATGTAATCCTCGAGCGGGCGATGACGCCGCAACGTCGGCGTGCGGAAGGTCGGCGCAATGCGATCGTCCCACGCGATGCGCTCGAAGTAGCGGTCAACGGCGAAATACCTGGGCACGCGGCCTTTGCCGCCGACCCAGTCGGACACCGGAGCGGAGAAGCACGGGTGCGTGATGCTGATACAGAGCGCGCCGCCCGATGCGAGGACGCGGTGCGCCTCGCGGATCGCGCCGGGGTAGTCCTCGACGTTCATGAAGATCATCGACGCGACGATCAGATCGAAGGAGGCGTCGGCGAGGCTGTCTAGTGCGCTGGCGTTCAGGCAACGATGGTCGATCTCGACGCCGGACGCTGACGCCCGCACGCGCGCGATGTCGACGAGCCGCTCGCTGCCGTCGATGCCGGTGACGCGTGCGCCGCGGCGAACCAGCTCGCGCGAGTACGCGCCTTCGCCGCACCCGAGATCCAGCACGCGACGGCCGGTGACGTCACCGGCTAGCTCGAGCATCCGCGGCTGAAGAAAGAGATTCTGGTAGTCGCTCGTGTCGGCGTGCGCGACCCAGTCGTCTGCCGCGGCATCCCAGGAGCGCGTGGACGAATCGTTCACTTCGGCGGCGCCTTGCCAAACACCTCGACGATCGTCGCGGCGACCGTGCCGGTGTTCGTGAAGGTGTGCTTGGCGCCGCCTTTCAGGTGCAGCACCTGGCCTTGCGTCACCTCGACCGGCGGCTCGCCGTCGATCGTCATCAGCAGCTGCCCGGTCACCAGCGTGAACACATGCCACGTCGCGTCATCGTGCGAGTGCATGCGGCGCACGGCGCCGGGCTCCGCGTAGTCGCGCAGGACGCGGTATTCAGGCTGCTCCAGGACGACCATCGACGAGATCCCGGGATCACCTGCTACTGGTCGCGCTTGATCCGCACCGCCGACTGCTTGCGCAGACGCGGTCGGCGCGATCAGCGACGCGACGAGCAGGGCTAAGAGCAGAGAGCTGAGGGCCACCGTGGCGAGTCGCTGAGGTTGAGCCCTGAGCCCTAAGCCCTGAGCCCTGATGTCCTTCTCCATGTATTCTCCTACCATGAAACGTGCGCACATCTTACAGGGGGTAGCGTTCGGTGCGCTGCTGTTGATGGTTCCCGTCTCTGCGCAGCAACCGCAGCGCCCTGCGCCTTCGGCCTATCCCGGTCCGCCGAGCGAGACGCCCGCGACGTTCGAACCGGTGACCGACAGCTTCGACTACGTGAAGCGCGACGTCATGATTCCGATGCGCGACGGCGTGAAGCTGCACACCGTCGCCCTCGCGCCGAAAGGCAAGGCGCGCGCCGATCCCGACTCCAAATGGCCACGCGCGCGAACGACGCGAAGTGGTGGACAAGGCGATCAAGCCGAAGGACGCGGTCAACGACAAGGTTTGTCTGGTCATGGGCCCCTGGCATCACGGTCAGGAGATCGAGGACGGCAGCACGCTCGGTCCGCGAAGCCGGCGCCGTTCCGCTCGCGGCCGATTCAGCCGGTCGGGTACGATCGCGGGCTGACGTGGCCGCAGTGGCTGGTGGACGATCAGCGCGAGGCGTCCGGCCGTCCGGATGTGGCGGCGTTCGTATCGGAGGTCTTACGCGCGCCGGTGAAAATCAGCGGTGAGCCGGTGGCCAACGTGATCGCGTCGACGAGCGGCAGCGATGCCGGCTGGGTCGTGAAGCTGATCGACGTGTATCCCGACGAAGTGGCGGGTCAGCCCGCGATCGGCGGGTACCAGCTGATGGTGTCAGCCGATATCTTCCGCGGCCGTTATCGTGAGAGTTTCGAGACGCCGAAAGCGATCGCATCCGACCGCCCGCTGCCGTACCGCTTTGCGCTGCCGACGGCGAACCACGTGTTCCTGCCCGGCCACCGGATCATGGCGCAGGTGCAATCGAGCTGGTTCCCGCTCTACGATCGCAATCCACAGACGTTTGTATGAGCATCTTCCGCGCAACGCCCGCGGACTACCGGAAGGCCACGCAGCGGATCTATCACGCGCCGGGACAGGCGAGCTTCATCGAACTGCCGATGGTGATCACACCCTGAACCCAATGCGCCCCAGGGTCGATCGGGTGGGGATCATCAGTTTCCGAATCTCGCCGAACACGATGGCGAATGTGCGGTCGTACTTCTCCTCCAGCTGTTCAAGCCTGTCCGTCAGGTCGCTGCGCGATTCGAGCACACGCCTGAGCGTGACGAAGGCCCGCATGATCTGGATGTTGATGCGAATCGCCAGGGCGCTGCGCAGCACGCTCGACAACATGGCGCCGCCCAGTTCCGTGAACGCGTACGGCGCATAGGTCCGTCCGCCACGTTGCGGTTTTGAGGTCACAATCTGTGACCTCAAAGATCTGGCTTCCTTCGCCGTCAGCCGGAACATGAAGTCCGCCGGGAAACGCTCCCGGTTGCGTTTGACTGCCTGGTTGAGCGCTTTGACACTGACGCCATACAACCTCGCGAGATCCTCGTCGAGCATGACGTTGTGTCCGCGGAGTCTCAGGACCTTGCGCTCGATCCGCTCCGGTTTGGTGAGAAGACTTCCAGTCATCGATCGATTGTCGCGGATCATGTGGCCCGCGTTCCGGGCTGATGCGGGGCGCGCGCGCATTCCGTGCAAATGCACCGCCGGGGTATCCTATTCCCACGCATGAGTGTCTCGACAGCGCCGACCTATCGCGCGATGACATCCGGCCCAACCGTGGTTGGCATCCTCGCGGCGATCAGCGTGTCGCACCTCCTCAACGACACCGTGCAGTCGCTGATCCCGTCGATCTATCCCGTCCTGAAGTCTTCGTTTCAGCTCACATTCTCGCAGATCGGGCTGATCGCGCTGACGCTGCAGCTGACCGCGTCGCTGCTGCAACCCGTCGTCGGGATGTACACCGATCGCCGGCCGATGCCGTATTCACTGGTCGGCGGCATGGCGTTCTCGCTGGTGGGCCTGCTGCTGCTGTCGATCGCCGCGACGCTCGGGACCGTCCTCTTTGCGGCCGGGTTGATTGGCGTCGGATCGTCCGTGTTCCACCCCGAGTCGTCTCGCGTCGCGCGCATGGCCTCGGGCGGGCGGCACGGCCTCGCGCAGTCGGTGTTCCAGGTCGGCGGCAATATCGGATCGTCAATCGGTCCACTGCTGGCCGCCTTCCTCGTCGTGCCTCACGGTCAGGCGAGCATCGCCTGGTGCACGCTGCTGACGCTGGTCGCCATCGTGCTGTTGTTCAGAGTAGGCCGGTGGTCGGCTGAGCATCGGCCGCGCACGCTCACGTCGCTGGCGCGGGCGCGCTGGGAACCGCGTCCGGGTCTGTCGCGCACGCGCGTCGTGTTCGCGCTCACGGTGCTGGTCGCGCTGATCTTCTCGAAGTATTTCTACCTCGCCAGCCTGAACGCGTATTACACGTTCTATCTGATCAGCAAGTTCGGCGTGTCGGTGCAGAGCGCGCAGATCCACCTGTTCGTGTTTCTCGGGTCTGTCGCGGTCGGCACGATTCTCGGCGGCCCGGTTGGCGATCGCATCGGCCCGAAGTACGTGATCTGGGGATCGATCCTCGGCGTCTTTCCATTCACGTTCGCGCTGCCGTACGCGAACCTGTTCTGGACCGGCGTCCTCACCGTGGCGATCGGACTCATTCTGGCGTCGGCGTTCTCGGCGATTCTGGTCTATGCGCAGGAACTGGTGCCCGGCAGGGTGGGAACCATCGGCGGATTGTTTTTCGGATTCGCGTTCGGGATGGCGGGACTCGGCGCCGCCGCGCTCGGCCGGCTGGCGGACGCGACCAGCATCGAATACGTCTACCGGCTGTGCGCATACCTGCCGCTGATCGGTATGCTCACGGCATTTCTGCCGGACCTCGATCATCGGGCCACTGCTCACGCGCCCGCAGCGCCAGCCCGGTAGCCACCGAGGTCAGTTCCTCGCCGCCCGTCACGTGGTGGTCGCCGAATCGATCGACGAAGATCTGTCTGACCGCCGGCACGAACGACGATCCGCCGGTCAGGAACACGCGATCGATGTCGCCGAACCCCAGGCCGGACGCGCGCATCAGTCGGTCCACACACTCGGACATCGACGCCAGCTCCTCGGCAATCCACTTCTCGAAATCGGCGCGCGTCACCTTCTTGCGGATCGTCACCGGCCCCGACTCGAAGGCGAACTCCGCCTCGGTGGATGACGACAGCTCGAACTTCGTCCGCTGCACGGCCTCGTGCAGTTGGAAACCGAGTTCGTTCTTGATCAGCAGCAGGAACGATTCGAGGCGCTCTGGCGTTGAAGCCGTGCGCCGGAGACGCTCCAGCATCTCCAGCGTCGGCGGCGACTTCAGGAACGACAGGTAGTGCCAGCGCTCGAGCCGCTCGTACGGCCAGCTCGGTACGGGCAGGAACT
>JAYVMG010000403.1:0-19786 GCA_043759095.1 Acidobacteriota bacterium
TCGGGCGACCAGACCGGGTCGTAGTTGATCTCGCGGTCCGACAGCAGCGGACGCTCGTTGCTACCGTCCGCGGCGGCAATGAACAGCCCGATCTGCCCCGCGTTGGGAAACACGCGCGCAAACACGATCTTCTGGGGATCAGCTGCCGCCACGGTGATGCCGAGGACGGCAGCGGTGACGGCGACGAGGGCAAGCGGTGTGCGCATGGGCGACATTCTAACGCGCCCGATGACGCGCGCGGTGCAATCAGGAATAATGGCGTGTGCCCGTTGCCCCTGTCTCGAAGGCGTCGGACCGCATCGCCGGTATGTTCGACGCGATTGCCGGGCGGTACGACTTCCTCAACCATCTCCTCAGCGCCGGGATCGATCGACACTGGCGGACGGTGGCGATTCGGTCGCTCGCGCTGACGGGCCGCGAGCGCGTCCTGGACCTGTGCACCGGCACCGGCGATCTGGCGATCGCGGCCCTGCGCGCGCAGCCACCCGCGTCGCGCGTCGTCGGCGTCGATTTTTCAGGCGCGATGCTTCGTGTTGGCGAGGACAAGCTCAGGAAGGCGCTACTGGCGGACCGCATCGCGATGGTGCAGGGCGATGCGACGCGGATTCCCGTCGCCGACGCATCCGTGGACGCCGTGACGATCGGATTCGGCATCCGCAACGTCGAGGACATGGACGCCGCCTGCGCGGAGTTGATCCGCGTGTTGAAGCCGGGCGGACGCCTGGCGATTCTCGAGTTTGCGGTACCAACGCTGCCGGTGTTCAGCGCGTTCTACGGGTGGTATGTGCGGCGCGTGCTCCCGCAGATCGGCCGCGTGTTGTCGCGCAACGATTCGGCGTACGCCTATCTGCCGGCGTCGATCAGCGCGTTCGCCACGCCGGACGAGTTTGTGAAAATCCTGCGACAGGCCGGATTCAGCGAGATTTCCCCCACCCGTTTGATGCTCGGCAGCGTCATTCTTTATACGGCCCATAAGGGCGAGGGGCAGGGACCGGGGGCTCGCGAACCCTGACGATCTTTTTACAAGCCCCCGGTCCCAAGGCCCAAGCCCCTGACTGGTATACTGCTGTAAGCATCTGATGTATTTCGATTTAGAGGATTATCACCCGGACATCAGCCCGGTCGGCCAGGCCATTTCGTGGCGCGAAGGGGTGCTGCTCTCGATCATCGCGCACCTCGTCCTGGTGATCCTGATCCTCCTGGTGCCCCGATGGTTTCCGTGGCTCACCGAGCCGCGGCGGGTGGCGGTGGTGGCGAGGCAGAACCAGGAGCCATCGATGCAGTTCATGATGGTGGCGCCGCGCGTCGAGCGTCCCGTCGCTAAGGCTCCAGAGCGTGCGATGCCGTCGGATCTGAATCGCGCCGCCACATCGCCCGAGCGTTCGCCGAAGCCGACGAACCAACAGCCGTTCTCGCGTGGCAACAGTCCGGAGATGGTGGACCAGCCGCCGCGCCAGACGGCGCGGGGCCAGGGACCGCAGCCGGACCCCGCCGCCGGACGCCCATCGGACACCAACCCCGATCCGCAGAAGATGCCCGAGTCGCAGTCGGCGATGCAGATGCCCTCGAACCGCGGACCTCAGAACGGCGCGGGCGGCCGCTCGGCGACGACGGGCGGGTCGCTTGGAGACGCGCTGCGCAATTTGCAGCGCTACACGCAAGGCGAGGCGTTCGACAATCAGGGTGGTGCGGGTGGTCAATTCGGCCCGGAGATTCAGTTCGATACCAAGGGCGTCGAGTTCGGGCCGTGGATTCGCCGATTCATCGCGCAGGTCAAGCGCAATTGGTTCATTCCGTACGCCGCGATGTCCATGAAGGGGCACGTCGTCGTGCAGTTCAACGTGCACAAGGACGGATCGATCACCGACCTGCAGGTTGTGGGCGCGAGCCCGGTCGACGCGTTCAACAACGCCGCGTTCGGCGCGCTGTCCGGATCGAATCCCACACAGCCGCTGCCGCCGGAGTACCCCGACAATAAGGCGTTTTTCACCATCACGTTCTTCTACAACGAGACGCCGCCGCGGTGACGCGATCGCAGCAGCTGGGCCTCCTGATCCTGTTGCTCGTGTTCATCGTCTACGTCATCGCGCGGGTGCGATGACGCCGGTCGCCGTCGCGATTCTGGGGCCCACCGCGACAGGGAAGACCGCGCTGGCGCTGGCGGTGGCCGAGCGGTACGGCGGCGAGATTATCAACTGCGATTCGACCGCGGTGTATCGCGGCTTCGACATCGGCACCGACAAGATCGCCGTGGCGGACCGCCGCGGCATCCCGCATCATCTGATCGACATCGCGGAGCCCACCGACGACTACACCGCCGCGCAGTACGCGCGCGACGCCGCCGCGGTGATTTACGACATCCACGCGCGCGGCCGGCTGCCGATTCTGGCGGGTGGGACGGGTTTTTACTTCCGCGCGTTGACCCGCGGATTGTTTCCCGGACCCGGACGCGATCCGGAACTGCGGCAGCGGCTGGAGGCGATCGCTCTCCGCCGCGATGTGACGTTCCTGCATCGGATGCTGCGCAAGGTCGATCCGGAGTCGGGCCTGCGGATTCAGCCGCGCGACTTGAAACGCCTTGTGCGCGCGCTCGAAGTGTTTCTCCTGACCGGCCGTCCGCTGACCGCGCATTTTGCCGACACCACGTCGCTGATCCCCGGCGTTGACGTGCTGACGATTGGTCTTCGGCTGCCGGCGGCGGCGATTTCCGAGCGCGTGACGCGTCGCGTGGACGAACAGTTCTCACGCGGGTTGCTGGATGAGATGCGTGGCCTTCTCGCGCGTGGCATTCCAGCAAGCGCGCGGCCGTTCGGCGGGCTGGTCTACCGTCAGGCGATGGAGCACCTCCACGGCGTGCGAGACGAAGCGGCGACGCGCGCGCTCATCGCGCAGGAGAACCGGCGTTACGCGAGGCGCCAGTTGATCTGGTTCCGCAAAGAGCCTAATCTAAGCTGGTTCGACGGCCCCGGCGAGTCGGCGTCCACGACCGACTCCGTGCAACGTCTGGTCGCCAACTGGCTTCAGGAGCGCCAACACTAATGCCGCCCGCTTCGGAATCGAAGTCCGCGCAGCCGAACATCCAGGACGTGTTCCTGAATTACGTCCGGCGCGAGAAGCTCAGCGTGACTATCCGCATGATGGACGGCAGCGAGCTCGAAGGGCGCATCAAGAACTTCGATCGCTTCGCGCTGATTCTCGATCAGGCCGGCACGGATCGCATGATCTTCAAGCATGCGATTGCGGCCATCAAGACGCCCAGGCCCGTCTCCAATTACTTCTCGCACCAGTAGCCTGGCGTGACTTCATCCCAGGCGCCCTTTCGGCGCGCCATCGTTATCGTCATGGACAGCGTCGGGATCGGCGAACTGCCGGACGCGTCGGTGTACGGCGATCAGGGCAGCAACACCGTCGGCAACATCGCGAAGCAGATTCCGCTGAAGATCCCCGCGTTGCGCAGCCTCGGGTTCGATCGCCTGGTGTCGATCGGCTCTCCATCTGATCGCCATCTGCACGACACCTGCTCGCCATCTGATCGGCACCTGATCGCGAGCCGATCGGCCGCGGTAGGGCGAATGGCCGAAGCGTCGGCTGGGAAGGACTCCGTCACCGGGCATTGGGAGATGATGGGCATCGTGCTCGACCGCGCGTTCCCGACGTTCCCGGACGGATTCCCGCCGGAGATTCTCGCGGAGTTCTCGCGCCTCACTGGCCGCGGCTGGCTCGGAAACAAAGCCACATCGGGTACGCAGATCATCGACGAACTCGGCCCCGAGCACATGCGCACCGGCGCGCTGATTGTCTACACATCGGCCGACAGCGTGTTTCAGATCGCTGCGCACGAAACGATCGTGCCGATTCCCGAGCTGTATCGCGACTGCGAGATCGCCTTCACGCTCGTCGGCGAAGGGCTCGGCGTGGGCCGCGTGATCGCGCGGCCGTTCGTTGGCGCGCCCGGTCAATTCAAGCGGACGTCGAACCGTCGCGATTACGCGCTGCCACCGTCTGCCGAAACACTGCTCGATCGCGTGAAGGCGGCGTCGATCCCGGTCGTCGCGATCGGCAAGATCGAGGATCTGTTTGCCGGTCGCGGCATCACGCAGGGCATTCATACCGTGAGCGACGATGACGGGATGGACAAGGTCGAGCAGCAGATGAGGGTCGTCGAGCGCGGCTTCATCTTCACGAACCTCGTTGACTTCGACGCGGAGTACGGGCACCGCAACGACGTCGCCGGCTACGCCGCAAACCTGGAACGCTTCGACGCGCGCCTGATGGCGCTGCTCCCGCAACTGCGAGACGACGATCTGCTGGTCATCACCGCCGACCACGGCAACGATCCGACGACGCCGAGCACCGATCACGCGCGGGAGTACGTGCCGCTGCTCGTGACTGGCGCCCACGTCCGCGCCAACGTCGACCTCGGCACCAGGCAGACGTTCGCCGACCTTGGCCAGACGCTGGCGGAAATCTTCGGCGTCGGCCCCCTCGCCCACGGCACGAGCTTCCTACAGGAGCTGACGAGATAGAACGCAGAGCTCGCGGAGATCGCAGAGTATGATTCTTGAAGAAGTTCTCTGCGGACTTTGCGGACTCTGCGTTCAACCCGTATGACAAGTCTCCGACAACAGCTTGAAGCGCGTGAGCGCGACATCCTCGCGCCCCAAGCGGCCAAGAGCGCCGACTCGCGCGGACGCCTGCGCGCGGCGCCTGAGGATGACGTGCGTCCCGCGTTTCAGCGTGACCGCGACCGCATCGTCCACTGCAAAGCGTTTCGGCGGCTGAAGCATAAAACGCAGGTGTTTTTCGCGCCGACCGGCGATCACTACCGTACGCGTCTCACGCACACGCTCGAGGTGTCCCAGATCGCGCGCACGATCGCCAAGGTCCTGCGGCTGCACGAGGAGCTGACTGAGGCGATCTCCCTCGGGCACGACCTCGGTCATCCCCCGTTCGGCCACGCCGGCGAGCGCGTGATCAGCGCGCTGATGCCCGGCGGCTTCAACCACTACGAGCAGAGCCTTCGCATCGTCGACGTGTTGGAGAACGACGGCGAGGGGCTGAACCTGACGTGGGAAGTGCGCGACGGCATCGCGAAGCACTCGAAGGGAAAGTCGGGCGCGCCCGTCGGCATGCCGCCGGAACTGCGCTCGAGCACCGTCGAGGGCCAGATCATGCGCGTTGCGGATCTGATCGCGTACGTCAACCACGACATCGACGACGCGACGCGCGCGGGGATTCTGAAGGCGGAGGATCTGCCCAAAGAACTGGTCCAGGCGCTCGGCAACTCCTCATCGCAGCGCATTGGCACGATGGTGAAGGACGTCGTCACCGAAACGCTGGCGGGAGGGCTCACCGAGATCCGCATGAGCGATCCCGTGCTCAAGGCGGTGCTGGGACTGCGCGCGTTTCTGTTCGAAGCGGTCTACGAGAACACGATCGCCACGCTCGAGTTCAAGAAGGCCTCGGGGATCCTGAGCGGCCTGTGGGAGAAGGTCCGCGAGCGCCCGGAGGAGTTCCTCGATCGCAAGACGATGGAGTCTGAAGGCCTGGACGCAGCGACGCGCGATTTCATCGCCGGCATGACCGACCGTTACGCCGTCCGGCTGTTCGAGCAGCTGTATATTCCCAAACCCTGGGCAATCGACTAGCCCTAAGCCCTTCGCCCTAAGCCCTTTCAGGCTTTGCCTGAGCCCCCATTCCAAGGTATATTGGGAGGTTCATGCTCCTCCTGAATTTGGCGAATATTCGGACGACGCAAGACCGGATCGAGCAGGTCTACCGGCCAGACCAGTTCGAGGCTGACGAGCATTTTCGGGCCGTCGCACCGGTCTCGCTCGCGTTCGACATCTTCAAGGACAAGCAGCAGTTCCGGCTTGCCGGCCGCGTGAAGACGACCCTCGAGCTGCGGTGTAGCCGCTGCCTCGAGCCGTTCATCGCGCCGGTGGATCAGCAGTTTGATCTTCGCTATTTGCCCCACACGGTGAAGTCCGGGGAAGGCGACCGCGAGATCGAAGAGGACGACTTGACGACGGCGTACTACGAGCACGACGAGATCGACCTGGGCCATCTGATGCACGAACAGTTCGTGCTCTCGTTGCCGATGAAGCCCTTGTGCAGCGACGGATGCAAAGGCTTGTGCCCGATCTGCGGTGTGAATCTGAACAACGGGACGTGCGATTGCAAACCCGTGTGGGAAGACCCAAGGCTTGCTGCCTTGCGGGAACTTAGAACGAAGAACTGAGAAACCACGATGCCTAATCCCAAACGACGCCACTCAAAGACCCGGACCGCCAAGCGCCGTACCGGCGACGCCCTGAAGCCGAAGAGCCTCAGCCAATGCCCACAGTGCCACGAGGCCAAAGCGCCGCATCGCATCTGCGCGAACTGTGGTTACTACCGCGGCCGGCAGGCCAAGGCAGTCGCAGAAAAATAGAGCGGAACCCTGAACCCGGCACCCTGAACCCCGAACCGGATCATGATCTGGATCGCTGTTGACGCCATGGGCGGCGACGAAGCTCCAGGCCACGTCGTCGAGGGTGCGATCGCGGCGACGCGCCAGTTCGACCTCGGGGTCCTGCTGGTCGGTCAGACCGCGCGGATTGACGCTGAACTGCGGCGCCATCCCGGCGCGGACGGCGGCCGCATCCGTGTGGTCGACGCGCCGGACGTGGTGACGATGGACGAGTCGCCCTCGGTGGCATTGCGGCGCAAGCCCGGCGCCTCGATCCGGATCGCGGCCGAAGCCGTGGCGCGCGGGGAGGCCGCGGGACTGTTCAGCGGAGGACACACCGGCGCGACGGTGATGGCCACGCACGCGGCGTTCGGAATGCTGCGCGGTGTGGATCGTCCAGCGCTGGCCGCGACCATCCCGACACCCCACCGTCCGGCGGTGTTGCTCGATGTCGGCGCGAGCGTCGAGTGCCGGCCGCAGCATCTGCTGCAGTTTGCCGTGATGGGCCGCGTGTACGCGCGCATCGCGTTCGGGATCGAGGCGCCGCGCGTCGGATTGCTGTCGATCGGCGAGGAAGCGAGCAAGGGCAACGAGCTGACGCGCGAATCGCATCAGCTCCTGAAGGCGTCGTTGCCGTCCTTTATCGGCAACGTGGAAGCGCGCGACCTCTACCGGGGGCACGCCGACGTCATCGTCTGTGACGGATTCACCGGCAATATCGCGTTGAAAATCAGCGAGGGACTCGTCGAAGTGATCGAGCGTCTGGTGGGCGAAGAGTTGTCGAACACGATTGCGGACTACGCCGAGTACGGTGGCGCGCCGCTGCTCGGCGTCAACGGCGTCGCGATCGTCGGCCACGGCCGATCGAGCGCGAAGGCCGTCTGCAACGCCGTCGGTCTGGCGTATCGATTCGCGGCGGACGGTTGCATTCAGCGCATGGAGGCCGACATCGCCTCGGCCGCGGTGCCGCACCCGTGATCGCGTTCATCTTTCCCGGACAGGGCGCGCAGAAGGTCGGCATGGGCCGCGCGCTGGCCGACGCATATCCCATCTGCCGCGAGACGTTCGACGAGGCCGACGCGGCGCTGGGCGCACCGCTCAGCCGCATCATCTTCGACGGACCCGACGATCAGCTGACGCTGACCGAAAACACCCAGCCGGCGATTCTCGCCGTCAGCACGGCGGCCGCGCGTTACCTGACATCGCGCGGGCTCGCGCCGGCCTTTGTTGCGGGCCATAGCCTCGGCGAGTACTCCGCCAATGTCGCGGCAGGCACGTTCGCGTTCGGCGACGCGCTGCAGCTCGTGCAGCGCCGCGGACGCTACATGCAGGAAGCGGTGCCGGTGGGCGAGGGCGCGATGGCCGCGATCCTCGGGCTCGATGCCGAGAAAGTTGCGCAGGCATGCACCGAGGCCGCCAACGGTGACGTCGTCAGCCCCGCGAACATGAACGGCGGCGGCCAGGTGGTGATCGCCGGCGCACGCGATGCGGTGGCTCGGGCAGGCGAACGCGCGAAAGCGCTCGGGGCCAGGCGCGTCATCGCGCTCCCGGTCAGCGCACCGTTCCATTGCGCCTTGATGAAGCCGGCCGAATTGCGTCTGGCTCCTGAGCTGCGCGCGCTGCGCGTCCAGTCGCCGCGCGTGCCGATCGTCGCCAACGTCGATGCCGAGGTGAAACGCGACGCGCCGCAGGCGATCGAGGCGCTCGTGCAGCAGGTGTCGTCGCCGGTACGATGGGAGGCCGTCGTCAGGCGCCTTGCGTCAGAAGGCGTCACAACGTATGTTGAGGTGGGTCCAGGCACCGCGTTGAGCGGGATGGTCCGCAGGATTCATCCGGAGGCCACCGTCGTGAACTTCGGCAGCCCGGACGATCTTGGGGCGATTGAATCCCTGATTCATGTTTAAGCTCGAAGGTAAAGTAGCGCTCGTCACCGGTGCGTCGCGCGGCATCGGGCGCGCGATTGCGGCGCGCCTCGCGGAACAGGGTGCAACGGTCGTGGCGGCGGCGCGGGGCGACAACGCGAAGGCCTGTGCCGGCGAGTTGAGCGCCGCCGGATACACGGTCGAGGCGCTGAGCCTGGATGTGACGGAGGCCGCGGCCGTCGAGGCGGCGCCGGGCGACATCGTCAAGCGCCACGGGCGACTCGACATCGTGGTCAGCAACGCCGGGATCACGCGCGATCAGTTGCTGATGCGGATGAAGCGCGAGGACTGGGACGCGGTGCTGGCGACGAACCTCACCGCGACGTTCCTGCTCGCGCAGGCGGCGATGCGGCCGATGATCAAACAGCGTGGCGGACGGATTATCGCCGTCAGCTCCGTCGTCGGGCAGATGGGCAACGCGGGGCAGACGAACTACGCGGCGTCGAAAGCCGGTCTGATTGGATTTGCGAAGGCGCTGGCGCGCGAAGTGGCGTCGCGTGCGATTACGGTGAATGTGGTGGCGCCCGGGCTCATCGACACGGACATGACCCGCGCGATCAACGCTGGCGCCAAGATCGACTGGGCGGCGCAGATTCCCCTCGGCCGCCTTGGCGCCGTGGACGACATCGCCGCCGCCGTGTGCTTTCTTGCGTCGGACGAGGCGTCGTATATTACGGGACACGTTCTGGCCGTTAACGGCGGGATGTACATGTAGGAGGATGGAATGGCAGTTGCGGACAAAGTGAAGAGCATCATCGTCGAGCAGTTGGGCGTGGACGAAGAAGAAGTGACCGCGGACGCGTCGTTCGTGGACGACCTCGGCGCCGACTCGCTGGACACGGTCGAACTGGTGATGGCGTTCGAGGAAGAGTTCGGCATCGAGATTCCGGATGAAGATGCGGAGAAGATCACGCGCGTGAAGGAAGCGGTCGAATACATCGAGTCGCACGCGAAATCCAAGAAGTAGAGGCCGATGACCAATATTCGGCGAGTGGTCGTCACGGGCATCGGTCTCGTGTCGTCGCTCGGGATTGGAACCGAGGCGAACTGGACGGGGATCAAGGCCGGCCAGAGCGGCATCGGTACGATCACCAAGTTCGACACGACCCAGTTCACGACGCGCATCGCGGGCGAAGTGAAGAACTTCGACCCGCTGGCGTTCATCGAAAAAAAAGATGTCAAGAAGATGGACATCTTCATTCAGTACGCGATCGCCGCATCGCAGTTCGCGATGGACGATTCCGGCCTGACCATCACGCCGGAGCTGTCGAGGCGGGTCGGCGTGTTCATCGCGTCAGGCATCGGCGGATTTACCACGATCGAGCGCGAGCACAAAGCCCTGCTCGAGGGCGGTCCGCGTAAGATTTCGCCATTTTTCATCCCGTCGGCCATCATCAATCTGGCTGCGGGCCAGGTGTCGATCCGGTTCGGCGCCAGGGGGCCGAACTCAGCGACCTGCACCGCGTGCTCGGCGTCGGCGCACGCGATCGGTGACGCCTTCGAGATCATCAAGCGCGGCGCGGCCGACGTGATGATTGCCGGCGGATCGGAAGCGGCCATTACGCCGATGGGCATTGGCGGGTTCGGGGCGCTGCGCGCGCTGTCCACGCGCAACGACGAGCCGTCCAAGGCGAGCCGGCCCTTTGACCGCGATCGCGACGGCTTCATCGTCGGCGAGGGATCGGGCGTGCTGATCCTCGAGGAATACGAGTTCGCGAAGGCGCGCGGCGCGCGCATCTACGCCGAACTGGTCGGCTACGGCATGTCGGCCGACGCGTACCACATCACGGCGCCGTCGGAGGATGGGGACGGCGCGTTCCGCGTGATGAGCCTCGCCATTGAGAGCGCCGGCATAACGACCGCCGACGTCGACTACATCAACGCCCACGGCACGTCGACGCCGCAGGGCGACGCGCTCGAGACGCTCGCCATCAATCGCTGCTTCGGCGACCACGCGAAAGACGTTGCGGTGTCATCCACGAAGTCGATGACCGGGCACCTGCTCGGCGCGGCGGGCGGGCTCGAAGCCGGCATCACGGTGCTTGCGGTCTATCACCAGATCGCGCCACCGACGATTAACCTGGACGAGCCGGACGATAACTGCAATCTCGATTACGTGCCGCACAAGAGCCGGCCGCTGCCGATTACCTACGCGTTGTCGAACTCCTTCGGCTTCGGCGGCACCAACGCGGCGCTGTTGTTCAAGAAATTCGAAGCATGAAAATAGCGGTCTGCATCAAACAGGTTCCCACGCGCGAGTGGCAGCCCCGCTTGAACGACGACAAGACCTGGATTCGCGATCTTGACGCCAGCTTCGAGATGAACGAGCCGGACGCCTACGCGCTCGAAGAGGCGTTGCGCCTGAAAGAAAAGCACGGCGGCGAAGTGGTGGTCTGTTCCGCGGGTCCGGCGCGGGTTGCGCAGGTGATCCGTGAAGCGCTGGCGCGCGGCGCCGACCGCGCGATCCACGTGGAAGACGATGGGCTGGCGAGCGCCGATGCGTTTGTGACGTCAGGCGCGCTCGCGGCCGCGATGCAGGACGAGCAGTTCGACCTCACGCTGACGGGCTTGCAGTCCGACGATCAGGGCTTTGCGCAGGTCGGTGTGATTCTCGCCGAACGCCTCGGCCAGCCTCACGCGACGATCATCATGGAAGTGCAGGTCGAGGGGAGCGCGCTGCGGGTGAAGCGCGAACTCGAGGGCGGCTGGTTCCAGTGGGTCGCGATGCCGCTGCCCGCGGTGCTGACGATTCAGAGCGGCATCAACCAGCTCCGCTACGCGACGCTCAAGGGCATCATGGCGGCGAAGAAAAAAGAGATTCGAAAGGCGGCGGTGCCTGCGGGTTTGATGAGCAAGCAGAAGATCGCGAGTCTCTACGTGCCAGAGAAGGGCAAGAAGACGCACCTGATCACAGGTTCGCCGGCGGAAGCCGCTAGGGAGCTTGTTCGCATGCTGCGCGACGAAGCGCGGGTGATCGCATGATCCTCGTCGTCGCCGAACAGAAGGACGGCAAGCTTAACCGCGCGACCTGGGAGACCATCGTCGGCGCGCAGCAGCTCGCAAAGGTACGTAGCGACGGGCCGGGCGGACGTGGCGACAAGGCTTCAGCCTTGTCGATCACCATCCTCGTACCGGGAACGAATGTCGGCAGCGTCGCCGCCGAGCTGGCTGCCGCGGAGGTTGCGGAAGTCGTGACCGTCGAGAATGCGGCGCTCGAGCCGTACACACCGGATGGTTTCACCGCGGCGCTTCAGGACGCGATCACCCAACTCGCGCCGTCGCATGTGCTGCTCCCGCACACCTACCAGACCCGGGATTTCGCGCCGAAGATTGCCGCGCGACTCGACCGCGCGCTGCTGACCGACGTCACCGGCATCAAGACCGCCGGCAGCGAGGTGGCGTTCGTGCGGCCGATGTTCCAGGGCAAGCTGACCGCCGACGTCGTGCCGCAGGGACCGGCGCCGCATTTCGTCACCTTTCAGATCGGCGCCTACCGCGTCGACCAGGTGACGAAGGGCGCAGCGCCCGCCGCCGTCCGCGCGCTCAGCGTCACCGTCGATGCGTCCGCGATCCGTGAGAAGCCAGAGCCGCCGTTCCAGCAGGCGAAGCAGGCGGTGGACCTGTCGCAGGCCGAGCGGATCGTCTCGGTGGGCCGCGGCATCAAGGAGCAGGCGAACATCGCGCTCGCGCAGAAGCTGGCCGATGCGCTCGGCGCCGAAATCGCCGCGTCGCGTCCCATCTGCGACGCCGGCTGGCTGCCGATGGAGCGCCAGGTCGGCAGTTCCGGCCAGACCGTTGCGCCGAAGCTGTACCTCGCGCTCGGCATCTCCGGCGCGATTCAGCATCTGGTCGGCATGAAAGGCTCGAGCACGGTCGTCGCGATCAACAAGGATCCCGACGCGCCGATCTTCGAGATCGCGGATTACGGGATCGTCGGCGACCTGTTCGAGATCGTGCCGGCGATCATCGAGGCCGTCAAAAGCTAAGATAAGCCGCATGGCTACCCTCGCGTTCTGGATCCTGCTGCTGGCCTTCACGGGCGCCTTTGCGGCGCAGGTAGCGCGGCGCGTTCAGCTGATTACCGCGGCGCCCAACACTTTCTCCCTCGATCATCTCGGCTTCCGCACCCGCCGCTTCATCGTCGACGTCCTGCTGCAGTGGCGGACGATCAAGGAACGCCCGCTCACCGGCCTCATGCACGCCTTCGTGTTCTGGGGCTTCGTGGCGTTCGGCGGCTACACCCTCACCGAATTCCTGCAGGGCCTCGGCATCGTCGATCTGACGCACACTGGCTGGTTCCATGCGTATCGCCTGGTGCTGACGCCGTTTGCGACCGCGGTGTTCGTCGGGATCCTGTACCTGTTCGTTCGGCGCGCGTTCGTGCGTCCGGTGACGCTCGGCGCCAAGGTCTCCGTGGAGTCGCTGGTCATCGCGCTGTTCATCGCGACGCTGATGATCACGTTCCTGCTGACGTTCCGGCTGGACGAGGCAAGCATCGCCGGACGAGTGAACTGGTGGGTCCACGCGGTCGTGATCCTCACGTTCATGGCGCTGATCCCCGCGTCGAAGCATCTCCACCTCGTCCTGTCGCCGATTACAGTGTTCCTGAAGTCGCCGGAGCTGGGGAACCTGCCTAACCTCGATTTCGAGAAGGAACAGGTCGGCCTCGAGACGGTGAAGGATCTTGGCAGCAAGATCGTCCTCGACGCGCTGACGTGCGTCGAGTGCGGGCGCTGCCAGGTGAATTGCCCGGCGTGGAGCGCCGGCAAAGAACTTAACCCCAAGACGATCGTCCTGCAGACGCAGGCCGCCGTGCTCGCGGGCGAGAAGGACCGCAAGCTCGGTGAGATCTACTCAGAGAACGTGCTCTGGCAGTGCACGACCTGCGGCGCCTGCGAGAATCAGTGCCCGGTCGGCATCGAGCACCTGCCGATCATCATCGGAGCGCGCCGCGGTCTCGCGTCCAACGGCGACGCGCCCGAGTATCTGGGCGCGATGTACAACAACCTCGAGCGCCGCAGCAATATCTGGGGGCTCGGCTACGACCAGCGGACAAAATTTGTGACGTCGGCGGAACTCGAGACGTTCGATCCCACGAAGCACGACGTCATGGTGTGGCTGGGCTGCGCGGGATCGTTCGACGCCGATTTTCAGAAGTCGCTCAAGTCGATGTTCGCGATCCTCCGAACGTGCGGCGTGACATTCGGCGTGCTGTCGAAGGAGAAATGCACCGGCGATCCGGCCAAACGGACCGGCAACGAGTACATGTATCAGGAGCTGGCGAACGCCAACATCGCGGACCTCAAGGCCGCCGGCCCGAAGAAGATCCTGACGTCGTGCCCGCATTGCGTGAAGACGATTGGCGAGGACTACAAGAAGTTCGGCTACGAAGTGGAAATCGTCCACTCGTCGGTCTACATCGAAGAGTTGACCCGCGAGAAGATCGCCGCGGATACGTCGCGCGACAAGGTGACGTTCCACGATCCGTGCTACCTCGGGCGCTATGCTGGCAAAGTGGACGAGCCGCGCGCGCTGCTCGAGCGCTTTGGCGGTGACATCAGCGAGGTCGAGCGCAATCGCGAGAATCCGTTCTGCTGCGGCGCGGGCGGCGGCTTGCTCTTCAACGACAAGGAAGAGGAGCCGGGCACGCGCATCAGCGACGTGCGGTTCAAGCAACTGCAGGCGACGGGCGCCAACACGGTCGTCACCGCCTGCCCATTCTGCTCGATCATGCTCAAGGGCGCTGGGGCCAGCGCGCAGTCGGACACGCAGTTCGTCGACCTGATGACCTACGTGAACGGCAAGCTGCAGCCGCGGGCGTGAGCGAGGCCGAATCGTGGCGCTCGTCACGGTCGAAACGTCTGCAGACCCGGCTGATCTCGAGCATCGGTTATCCGATCATCGCGACGCTGGCGTCCACGTTTCGATGGAGTCAGGATGGGCTTCAGCATCTCGACGAGGTGAAGCGCAGCGGCCGGCAGCCGATCTTGGCGTTCTGGCACGGCCGCATTCTGGCCTCCACCTACTTCTTCCGTCACCGCGGCATCGTCGTCATCACGAGCGAGAATTTCGACGGTGAGTGGATCGCGGGGATCATCGAGCGCTTCGGCTACGGTACGGCGCGCGGGTCGTCCTCGCGCGGAGCGGTGAAGGCGCTCGTGCAGCTGAAGCGCGACATGGCAGCGGGGAAGCCGGCGGCGTTCACGCTGGATGGTCCGCGAGGGCCGGCGAAGGTCGCGCAGCCTGGCGCCGTCTGGCTGGCGAAGGCGACGGGCAACCCCATCATCCCGTTCCACGTCGAAGCCGGCCGTCACTGGACGCTGAGAAGCTGGGACCAGACGCAGATCCCAAAGCCATTCGCCCACGTCATCATTGCGATCGGCGAGCCGCTCGAGGTGCCGCCGGACGCAGATGATGCCGCGCTCGAACGAGCGCGCCTGGAACTCGAAACGCGGCTGAAATCACTCGAAGCCCGCGCGACGGCGATGCTCGTCGCACGATAGTATTCGCGCTTGCGTGCCAGCCGGGACAGAGCGGTCTGTGCTCGCGTGGAGGTAGCGATGAGACGTGTCGTAATCGGCGCCGTGGCGTGTGGCCTTCTCTCGGCGGCGGCCGGCGGTACTCCGCAGGCTGATCCCTGCAAGACCCGCGCAAATCAGCTCGAGTTGACCCAGTGCGCCGATCGGCAGCTCTCTGCGAGCGACAAGGTGCTGAATCAGACGTATCGAAAGCTGCTGGCCGACCTCGACGATGAGCACCGGGCCCTGCTCCAAAAAGCACAGCGCGCCTGGGTCGGCTTCCGTGACGCGGATTGCGACCTCGATGCCTCCACGGCTCTGGGCGGGTCGATGTACGGCATGCTGGTGTCCGACTGTCGCACCGCGATGACCAACACGCGCGTCAAGGACTTGAAAGCCCTGCGGATCTCACTGGCCGACTTTCTCCGCTGACCCAGGTAGCGCAATCTGCAATTCACACTCTACAATCTGACATTCCCGTGTCTGTCATCCTGATTCACTCCGATCGCTTCGCCGAGCACCAGACGCCGCCTGGACATCCCGAGCGGCCCGAGCGCGCTGAGGTGATGGACGCGGTCGCTGCCAGGTGGCGCGAGCGTGGCGCCGAGATCATCGCGCCGCGCGAGGCGACGATCGAGCAGCTCGCGCGTGTGCACGATCGCGATCACATCCGCCGGATGTCCGAGACGACGATCAAGTCCGCCCAGTTGGATCCCGACACCTATACGTCGCCTGAATCTTACGAGGTGGCGCTGTTGGCCGCCGGTGCGGCGATCGACGGCGTGGAACGTGTGATGGGCGATTCGCACAAGGCGGCGGTGGCGCTCGTGCGTCCTCCCGGGCATCACGCGGAGCGCGATCGCGCGATGGGTTTCTGCCTGTTCAACAACGTGGCGGTGGCGGCGGCACACGCGCGCGCGCAGGGGGCGGCCAAGGTCGCGATCGTTGACTACGACGTTCATCACGGCAACGGCACGCAGCACATCTTCGAAACCGACCCGCACGTCCTGTACATCTCGACGCATCAGTTTCCGTACTATCCGGGAACGGGCGCAGCGGACGAAGTGGGGCGAGGCGCGGGGAAGGGCTTCACGGTGAACGTGCCGGTCGACGTCGGCGCCGTCGACGAGGACTTCCAGATCGCGTTCTCCAAGGTCGTTCTTCCAGTCCTTCGCCAGTTCGAGCCCGATCTCATCATCGTGTCGGCCGGCGTCGACGCGCATGAACGCGACCCGCTCGGCGGCATGCGCCTCTCGACGGCGGCGTTTGGTGCGATGACGCGGGAACTCCGCGCCGTGGCCGATGAGTGCTGCCGCGGCCGCATTCTCTCCGTCATCGAAGGCGGTTACGATCCGGAGGCGCTGTCAGCATCGCTTGACGCGATCATCGAGGCGCACGGGGCGCCGGCGTCCGCGTCGCCCGTCGTCTGGCCGGCTTCCGGCGTGCATTCGGATCGCGGGTTGCGTGCGGTGCAGACCGTCCACAACGTCCTGCGGCCGTACTGGACGATTTAGGGATGCGAGAATGACCGTAGCGAAAGACTATGCGTCGGCGATTGCCGAACGCATTGCCGCGGAGCGGCTCACCCTGGCGGGCCTCTGGCTCGGGCGCCTGCGCGAGTTGCTGACCGTCACGGCCAACGAGGTGTTCCCGTCGCATCAGCTGCTCGATCACATTCCGTCGCTGGTCGAAGAAATCTCCGGCTATCTGGCAGCGCCGGCGGACGAGGAAATCGCCGCCAATGCCGCCGTGATGAAAAAAGCGCGTGAGCTGGGTCTCCTCAGGCACGAGCAGCGTGCCACCGCCCACCAGCTGCTGCATGAGTACGAAATTCTCGGTGAGATTCTGGAGACCTTTCTCGTCGAGGAGACGGCGCGCCTGGGACTGCAACCGTCGGTGGCGGAGTGTTTCGAGGTGCAGCGCCGGATGACGCGGTCGGTTCGCGTCCTCATGCGCACGACGGTCGACACCTTCATCAGCGAATACACGACGACGATCCAGGAACAGACGGAGCGGATTCAGGCGTTCAATCGTTCCGCGAGCCACGAGTTGCGGTCGCCGATCGGCACCTTGATGTTCGCCGGCGCGTTGCTCGACAACGACGCGGTACGTCAGGACCCGCGCCGCCTCTCCAAGATTGCCGCCACGGTGAAGTCCAACGCCGAGCGGCTCTCGTGGATCGTGAAAAACCTGCAGCGGATGGCGCGCATGAGCGAGCCGATCGACGGTCCCAGCGAGCAAAAGGTGGAACTGCGCGCGCTCGCCGACGAAGTTGCGCGGCAGTTGGGCGAGATGGCTGCCTCGCGCCATGTGGCCATCCGGGTGTCGCCGGACCTGCCGACGTTGCACGCCGACCCTGCGCGGCTCGAGCTGGTCCTGCTCAACCTGGTCTCGAACGCCATCAAGTACAGCGACCCGGGGAAGCCCGAGTCGTTCGTCGAGATTGTGCCGGGCCCGCCAGCCGACGCCGGCGCATGCACGGTCTGCGTTCGCGACAACGGACTCGGCATCGACGAGGTTGATCAGGCGGTCGTGTTCGAACGTTTTTTTCGCGCCCACGCCCATCGGGACAAGGAGCTGGGCGTGACCGGGACCGGTCTCGGGCTGGCGATCGTCGCCGACTGCGTGCGTGCGCTCGGCGGGACCATTCACTGCGAGTCGCGCGCCGGCGAAGGCGCCACCTTCTTCATTACCGTGCCGATCGTGAACCCGCCGCCTGCGTCGACGTAGTCCCCGGGCCATCCGGTTTAGAATGAGGGGTCCCCTCATGGCAGACTACAGACCCCAGGATCTCGACAAGGCGTGGCAACGGCAGTGGACCGCGGACGCGGCATTCGAGGTCGACGTCGATCCCTCGCGCCCGAAATTCTACTGCCTGGAGATGTTCGCCTACCCGTCCGGCCACGCGCACGTCGGCCACGTGCGCAACTACATCATCGGCGACGTCATGGCGCGCACCAAGCGCATGCGCGGCTACAACGTGCTGCACCCGTTCGGGTGGGACGCGTTCGGCCTGCCGGCGGAGAACGCCGCCATCAAAACCGGTACGCACCCCGAAACATCGACGCTCGACAACATCGCCCACATGAAAGGGCAGTTGCAGCGGCTGGGGATCAGCTACGCCTGGGATCGCGAGATCGCCACGTGCCTGCCGGACTACTACAAGTTCAACCAGTGGATCTTCCTCAAGATGTTCGAGCGCGGGCTCGCGTACCGCAAACGCTCGACGGTGAACTGGTGTCCGGTCGACAACACGGTGCTGGCCAACGAGCAGGTGATCGACGGCGCCTGCTGGCGCTGCGGGTCCGTGGTCGTCGCGCGGGATCTGGAGCAGTGGTTCTTCCGCATCACGCAGTATGCCGACGAACTACTCGCCGGGCTCGAGACACTGACCGACTGGCCGGAGAAGGTCGTCGTGATGCAGCGTAACTGGATTGGGCGGTCGGAAGGCGCGCGCGTGAAGTTCGCGCTCGCCGCCATCCCGGGCCAGGCAGTCGAGGTCTTCACCACGCGCATCGACACGATCTTCGGCGCGCACTTCATCGTGCTGGCGGCTGAACATCCGCTGGTCGAGCAGTTCGCGGCCGCGTCACCAGACCCACCCGCGTTCCGCGCGAAAGCGCAGGCGTTTCGATCGCAGGAGCGCGACGTCCGCATGGGCGGCAAGGAAGGTTTCGACACCGGGCGCCAGGCGATCAACCCGTTCACCGGCAAACCGGCGCCGATCTGGGTCGCCAATTTCGTGCTCGGCGAGTACGGCACCGGCGCGGTGATGGGCGTGCCCGGTCATGATCAGCGCGACTTCGACTTTGCGAAGGCTTACAACCTGCCGATCACGGTCGTCGTACAGCGGGGTGGCGCTCCGCTCTCGGCCGATACGATGACCGAGGCGCATGACGGCGACGGCGTGCTGGTCAACTCCGGCGAGTACGACGGCCTGCCGTGGGAAGAGGCCAATCGCCAGATGACCGCTGAGGCGGAGCGGCGCGGCGTCGGCGAAGGGACCGTCCAGTACCGTCTGAAGGACTGGGGCATCTCCCGGCAGCGTTATTGGGGCACGCCGATCCCGATGATTCACTGCGAAAAGGACGGTCTCGTCGCCGTCCCGTACGCGGATCTGCCGGTCAGGCTGCCAGAGATCACGACGTTCACCGGCCGCGGCGACTCGCCGCTGGCGCAGGTACCCGAGTGGGTGAACGTGACGTGCCCGACGTGCGGCGGTCCCGCGAAGCGCGAGACCGACACGATGGACACCTTCGTTGACTCGTCGTGGTATTTCCTCCGCTTCTGCGATCCGAAGAACACGGACCTGCCGTTCGATCCCGCGGCGGCCGCGTACTGGATGCCCGTCGACTTTTACAGCGGCGGCGTCGAGCACGCGATCCTGCACCTGCTGTACTCGCGCTTCTTCACGCGCGTGCTGCGCGACGTCGGCCTGGTGACATTCGACGAGCCGTTCACGCGCCTGCTGACGCAGGGCATGGTGCTGAAGAACGGCGCCGTCATGTCGAAGTCGAAAGGCAACGTCGTCGATCCCGACGACATGTTGCAGAAGTACGGCGCCGACGCGCTGCGGCTGTACGTGATGTTCGTTGCGCCGCCAGAAAAGGAAGTCGAGTGGAGTGACGCCGGCCTCGAAGGCAGCTTCCGCTTCCTCATGCGCGTCTGGCGGCTGGTCGACCATTGGGCTCCGGCCATCAGAGTTGTTGGGATCCCCTCGCCGATTGATTGCACCGATTCAGAACAGGCGTTGCGTCGGAAGACGCACGAGACTATTCGCCGCGTCACGATTGACGTCCTGAACACCGCCGTGTCGTCGCTGATGGAACTCGTCAACGAGCTCTATGCCTTCAGCGAGGCGACGGCGCACGGGACGCCGTCGCGCGCCGAAGCGG
>JAYVMG010000404.1:0-3011 GCA_043759095.1 Acidobacteriota bacterium
TCCTTCCGCGAGCCATGTGGAGGACCGGCAGCAGTTCCGGCGCGACACCTTTCTCAGGCGCCGCGTCGTCGCTATTGTCGTAGACCCACAGCTCGGTCAACGCCGGCAGCATGTGGATCAGATTGAGGCGGCTGCGATCGTAGCGGTGTCGAATCCGCTCCTCGGGAATGTCGTGCCCGCCTCGGGAGACCCGGCCTCGAACACGGGCGATGTGTAGTTCGGGACTGGTGAGTCCCACGTACCAGACGCGCACCTCGACACCCGTCGCCAGTGCCTGGTCGAGCAGTCCCGTGATCGTGCGGCCGCCGAGCGTGGTCTCGAAAGCAAAACTGAGGCGCTCGTCGATCGCACGTTGGAGGAGTCTCGTTCCTTCGTGCCACGCCGCGCCGTTGGCCTGCTCCTGCGAGAGGCTCGGATTGTGTTCTCGAATCCGACGCGCGGCCTCGTCTGGATTGAACCACTCGGCGCCGTTCTGTGAGGGCATCGCGCCGCCGATGCTGCTCTTGCCGGCGCCGTTGGTGCCCGCGAGCACGTAGAGGCAGGGCGGCGGCGCCGCCTTAGCCACGCTTGCGCGCGGCCGCAACCGCCGCCTTGCCCAACTGCTTCGGCGTCGCATTGAACGCCGCCTCCATTTTCGCCCGCCAGGCGGGTGTCTGCATCCGAGCCAGCAGGGTATCGAATTCCCCACTGAGGGTATCGAGTGCACCTTCGCCGGCTCTGGAAAGGGCCTCGAATTCATCGACAGAGATCAAAACGGCTTTTGGAACGTCGTGTTTCGTGATGATCACCACTCCTCCTGCCGTTGCCATTTCAAGAATCCGGCCAAATTCCGTCTTCGCATCCGTGGCCGTCACCGACGTGGTTTCGATCCGGTGTCCTCGCCGGTCTGCGTACGTCTTCATTACGATCATTTTAACCATTTTGGTCATAATGATCAATATCCGCGGGCTGCAGCGATTTGGCTAGCGTGTGAACGTCGCCAGGCGGACGACGATGGCGTCGGCGGTCTTCGTGATTGTGTCGGCGGGCGTATCGAAGTTGTTAGCAAGAATCGAGAACACCAGCGGCTCGCCGTCGGCCGATGTGACATAGCCGGACAGCCCGCGCACGCTGGTCATCGAACCGGTCTTCGCGCGCGCGTTGCCTTCCGCCGGCGTGCCCTTCATGCGATTGGACAGCCCCAGCTGGCCGGCGATCGGCAGCGACGCCTCGAACGGTCCCTTCAGCCGCGCGTCCCGATCGACGTGCGTCAGGATCGCGACGAGCGCCTCGGGTGTGACGTAGTCGTAACGCGACAGACCGGAGCCGTCGCGCTGAATCACGTCAGAGGCGGAGACGCCCCAGCCTGCGACGATCTTCAGCACCGCGTTGCGGCCGCCCGCGGCCGTCGGCGCCACACCCGGGCCGGCGCCCAGCGTCTTCAAAAACGTTTCGGCGTACTGGTTCTGGCTCACCTTCATCAGCCGGACGGCGAGGGTCGACAACGGCGCCGACTGATACGACACCACAGGCGTCATGCGCGCAACCGGAGGCACATCGCGCACATCGTCGATGTCCATGGCGGGTCCGCGCACGTCGATGCCGTTCGCGATCAACGCCGTGCGCAGCGCGGTGGCGAAGAACAGCGTCGGGTTATCGACCGAGACCGCGAGGATAGGTGAGGCGCCGATCGCGATCGTGCCGCGAAGCTCCAGCGTCATGCGACCAGGCAAGCGGTGCGTGGTGATGGAGGTCGGTGAGCCGGCGGCACGTGTGATGACCGAGCTGACAATGGTGAGGCCACTGCCGGCCGGACTGATGCTGGCGCCAGCGAAATCACCGATCGACGGCCCCGGCGTCACTGCAACCTTTACCGCGTTTTCGTTGAACTGCAATGCGCCGACGCCCGCCGCGTAGTCGTCCTGGAGGTCGTCCCACGACCAGCCAAACCCCAGCGTCTCTTTTTCGAAGCCGTCGTCGTCGCCGATGACGCGTCCGGCAATCGTGCGAATCCCGCGCTGCTTCAGCCGATCGGCCCAGTCGGCGAACACGCGATCGGCCATCCCGTCGGCCGCGACGAGACTCGGGTCGCCGCTGCCGACGACGATGAGGTCGCCTTGCAGCGTGCCGCCCTCGATGGGACCCGCAGTCAGCACCTTCGTCTCGTAGCGGTAATCCCAGCCGAGTGTGTCCGCCGCGGCGGCCACCGTCACGATCTTCATGTTTGACGCCGGCAACATCAGCTTGCCAGCGTTCAGGGCGAACAGCGTCTCATCGGTCCGGAGCGACTTCACCAGCACGCCCCAATAGCCACGCGAGAGCTGAGGCTGCGAGAGGGTGGCGTCGATGTCGTGCTGGAGCGCGATCAGGGCAGGAGAAAGGGCAGGAGGGGCGGGACGGGCGGGAGAGGCAGGAAGCGTACGGTGGGCGCACGCGCCCACTGTCAACGCGAGCAGAACGAACGTGGCGCACGTCTTCAGACGTGCGAGACAGGAATGAAGTCCTGTCCCACTATTTCGAAATCTCATCGAGCGATTTGATCACGTCGTTGAAGTCGGCCACGTCGATCTTCGCCGCGCCAGGTTCGCCCGGCCGTGACACGAAGACATCGTTGCCCACCTGGCCAAACGTCGCCCGATCTTCCTTCTTGCCGTCATCGAACTTCACGACGACCGTCATCGCGGGCTTGTCGAGCCCCGTTTTGGCTGATGCGTCGACGAAGGAGGCCGCGCGAATGTTCGAGAGCTTGCCGAGCAGGCTGTCGCTCTTTTCCTTGTCGAGATCGCCGGCCGGGGCGCTGACGCGCTTCCACTTGTCAGGAGCGTTCTCACCCTGGCCCTTCGCGCGCTCGAGCGTGATCGTCTGCCCGTTGCGTGTGATCTCGATGTGCGTCGCGTTGAATGGGCGGAACTCGAAAACATCCTTCCGCCGGTACTCGTCGGCGCTCTTCTTCATGTCGTCGAGCAGCGCGCTCTCGACCGTGAGGATCGCCGGCTTCGACGCATCGCGCGCGTAGACCGTGTTGTCGGCCG
>JAYVMG010000405.1:0-7991 GCA_043759095.1 Acidobacteriota bacterium
GGCCCGTACAGGCGGACACGTGTCGGAAACGGCGACCTGGTCCAGCGGTACAGAAGCGGCGTGCCGGACTCCGTGTTGGCGTACAACACGCCGATCGAATGGACCGATCGCGTGAATGCCGATCTGGGGGTGTTTGCGCAGGACGCGTGGACCCACAAGCGCATGACCGTCAACGCCGGCGTGCGTTGGGAGTACTTCAATTCCGAAGTGTCGGCGTCGACATCGCCTGCGGGGCGGTTCGTGCCGGCACGGAATTTCGACACCATCCCGATGCCAGCGTGGAAGGATATCGCGCCGCGGTTCGGCGTCGTCTACGATCTATTCGGCAACGCCAAGACGGCCATCAAGGCGGGTTTCAACAGGTACGAGCAGGCTCAGACGATCAACTTTGCGGACCAGTTCAACCCGTTGGTGCTGACGAGCGCGGCTCTCAGCTGGACCGATCTCAACAAGGACGATATCGCACAAGGGGAGCTCGGCTGCGTGTACCTGACGCCAGGGTGTGAGATCAATCTTGCGCAGTTGCCGCAGAACTTCGGTGTGCGCGCTCTGGTCTCGCCCAATCCGGACATCAAGCGGGTGTACAACATCGAAACGACAGTGGGCGTGCAGCATGAGTTGGTGGCGGGCGTCCAGGTGAACGCGGGCTGGTTCCACAGGACGTTCCACAACCTTCCGCGGCAAACCAACACGCTGCAGGGCTTCAGCGACTACACGCTGGTCAACGTCGTGAGCCCGTTGGACGGCAGCATCATTCCCATGTACAACGTCAACAGGGCCGCCCTGACACGCGTCAACAACGTGGTCAGCACCGACGACAGCCAGAAGGAGTGGTACAACGGGTACGAAGTCTCCTTCAATGCGCGGCTGCCGCACGGGGCGTCGCTGTTTGGCGGCACGACGTCGGAGCGGATGTTATGGACGCTGTGCAACGAGGAGTCGAATCCGAACAACCTGTTGTACTGCGACGCGCGGAACAGCGACATTCCGTTCCGCACGCAGATCAAGCTGGCCGGTAGCTACCCGCTGCCGTACGGCGTGCAGATCAGCGGCGCCTTCCAGAGCATCCCAGGTTATTTGCTGGGCAACAACATTCCCGCGCCGACCGCCCTGCCGAGCGTGACGAACCCGGCTGGCGTCGGCACGGTGTTTTTGATCAGCCCGACCACGCGGTACGCGGCGAACTGTCCGGGCCCCTGCACGCCCGGCGCGCTGGTGATTCCCAACATGAGCGCGGCCTCGCTGAATGTCCCGTTGGCCGCGCCAGGCACAGAGTACGCGGAGCGGGTGAATCAGGTCGATGTCAGCCTGGCCAAGTGGTTCCAGGTGGGCAAGGCGCGGCTGCAGGGCCAGCTCGACATCTTCAACGTGCTCAACCGGAGCGATGTGCTTTCTGTGCGCTCGCAGAACTATGGGACATCGTCCTACCTGCAGCCGTCGAGCGTTCTGCAAGGCCGCATCGTCCGGATCGGGACGCAATTGAAGTGGTGAGGTCAGCCCGCAGCCGCGTGACAGACGGGTGACAAATGCCTCGGATCCATTTCCCCCAACGGCCGGCCCTTGGGGGGCTCAGTAAGAACTGAGTCCTCACGCCGGGTCAATCCAAATTTCGGCAGTTTCTGGCGAGACGGCGTGTACGCTCGTCAGAAATTTGTCACACCATGTATTTTCCATTGAACGCGCCCCGCTGGCCGCTGTAGCCTCCCCATCAATATTCGTTTGCGCTTGAGCGCGAATCGGTCTGGCGCCTCGCCGGGGGCGGCTTGACGCCCCCCCCGTTCTCGCGATCAGCCGATCCAAGTTTCGGAATCCGACGTGTCAAAATCTGACAAATTCGGCGTTTCCCGGTAGATTCCTGCAGGCGTCCGCCATATCCTCCTTGGGCTAAAGATCGGTCGGACCTGTCGACTGAGGAGGATTGGGCATGTTGAGAAGTCGTATTGTGATGATGTTCGCGCTAGTTGTGGGGTGCCTTGCGCTGCCCGCGACCGCGCGTGCGCAGAGTGCGTTTGCCGGAGTCGTGAAGGATGCAACGGGCGCGGTGCTGCCTGGCGTGACTGTTGAAGCGGCCAGCCCGGCCTTGATCGAGAAAGTGCGTTCGGTGACGACGGATGCGTCAGGGCTCTACCGTATTGAGAACCTGCGTCCCGGCACCTACACAATGACGTTCAACTTGCCTGGCTTTTCGGTCGTCAAGAAGGACGGTCTGGAACTGACGTCCAACTTCACGGCCACCATCAATGCCGATTTGAAGGTTGGCGCGATGGAGGAAACGGTCACCGTGTCCGGCTCCTCGCCCATGGTCGACGTCCAGACGAACACGAAGGCGCAGGTGCTCTCCCGCGAAGTGCTCGACGCGGTGCCGAGCGCACACACGATTCAGTCGGTCGGCCAGCTCGTCGTCGGCGTGAGCCTGACGGCGCCCGACGTGGGCGGGTCGCAGGCGATGCAACAGACCTACTTCACCGTGCATGGCCTCGGCGCGGCGCAGACGTCGCTGATGATGGACGGCATGATCATCAACGGTCTGCAGGGTGACGGCGCGATTCAGACCTACACCAATGACGCGGGCAACCAGGAAATGGTCTACCAGACCGGCGGCGGCAACGTCGATTCTCCAACCGGCGGCGTGAAGATCAACCTCGTGCCCAAAGAGGGCGGCAACCGCTTCAGCGGCTCCATTTTCCAGGGATACGAAAGCAGCTCGATTCAGAGCGACAACCTGACCGATCGGCTCGCCGCTCTTGGCGTGAAGTCGGTGGACAAAATCGGCAAGTACAACGATACGAACATGACGCTGGGCGGCCCGATCAAGAAGGATTCGATCTGGTTCTTCGGATCGGCCCGTGTCTTCATTGTCAACAAGCCGATCGCGGGCACGTACGCGTCGGATGGCACGGCGGCAAGCATCGCGGCCTGCTCGGCGGCGCTCGCCGGCAAGGGCGGCACGCTCTGCACGCAGGGCATCGATCCCCAGCATCAGTACAGCGGCCTGGTCCGCCTCACGTGGCAGGTCAGCCCGCGCAACAAGCTGTCGGGGTACTACGACCGTATCCACAAGGCGCGGGGTGCGGCCATGAACCCAGGCGACGATCAGACGACCTCGTCGGTGGTCTGGAATTCACCGCTGTACGCGACGAACATGGTCAAGTACACCTCGCCGGTCACGAACAAGCTGCTCATCGAAGGCGGCTTCTCGAGCAACGTCGAGCGGTACAACAATCTGTACCAGCCCGGCATCGACAAGCCGTATGGTTCGGACGCCTGGCTGGCGAACGCGCGTCACGCCGACTCGCAGCTGGGCTCGTCATCGGTCGCGGCGACCGCGCAGACCGGCCAATACCCGGACCGTTACAACCTGCAGGCGTCGGCGTCGTATGTCACCGGCACGCACAGCGTGAAGGTCGGCTTCCAGGATTCCTTCGGTGTCTTCAACCACAATTACCACGTGAACGCGGATCTGTACCAGAACTACTTGAGCGGCGTCCCGGCGACTGTGACACTGTTCAATTCGCCGATCTATTCGGCGGAGCGGCTGAACGCGAACTTCGGGATCTACGCGCAGGACGTGTGGAGCCTGAAACGGCTGACGGTCACGCTCGGCGTTCGGTCCGAGTACGTCAGTGAAACCGTCGTCGGGCAGCCGACACAGACCGGTCGGTTTGGCAACCTGCAGCAGTTCGGCGACATTGCGGTGCCGACCTGGAATACCGTGCAGCCGCGCGTGGCTGCGGTCTTCGATGTCTTCGGCACGGGCAAAACGGCCGTCAGGTTCGGGTTCAACCGTTTCGCAGCGGCGGCGACGACCACGTTTGCGTCGCTGTACGACCCGGCGTTCGCCCAGACGACGTCGGCGGCGTGGACGGACCTGAACAAGGACGACATCGCGCAGGGCTCGAAAGGCTGCGTGTATCTGACTCCGGGGTGCGAAATCAACTTTGCTGCGGTGCCGACGAACTTCGGAACCGCGTCCCTTTCCAGCCCTGATCCGAACATCGTGCGGCCGTACGTCGATCAGTTCAACGTCGGCGTGACGCATGAGTTGGTCCGCGGCGTGTCGGTAGGGGCGGAGTGGTTCCACAACGACAGTAGACAAATCTGGGAACGCAACAACACCTTGACTCCCGGCACCTATTCGAACGGTGTCGTGACCAACGCCAGCTTCCGCCAGTTTACGGTCTTCAGTCCGCTGGACGGCCAGGCGATCACGATGTACGACTTCGCCAACGCCGCGGCTGCAAAAGCGGTGCAGAACGTGGACACGAACGATACGAACCTGAGGCAGGCGTACAACGCGTTGGAGTTCAGCTTCAACGCGCGACTCCCGCACGGTGCGAGGATCTTCGGCGGCTCGGCGACCGACCGCACGATCGCGGACACCTGCAGTTCGGCGGCGACCAATCCCAACTTCCTGACGACGATTGGCGGCGTCAACTACTGCGACCAGACCAAGAGCGGCATTCCGTGGCGGACGCAGTTCAAGGTCGCGGGCACCGTCCCGTTACCGTGGGCGGGACTCGTCGTGAGCGGTTCGTACCAGGGCCTGCCGGGCTATCTGCTCGGGACTTCCGCATTGACGGCCGGCGGCGCCGGCGCGCCGAACTTCACGCAGATGGCCGGCCTCGGATCGGCCTACACGGTGACGGCGGCCACACGCTATCTGGTCTGCCCGGGCAGCTCGGGGTCGCAGGGCTGCGTGGTCGGCGCGCAGGTCGCGCCCGGTCTGGTCAGTTCATTTCTCTCGGCGCCACTTGTGGCGCCGGGCGTAGAGCAGACGCCGCGGACGAACCAAGTTGACCTTTCGATCTCCAAGCGTCTGACGATCGGGCGCCTGAAGATCGATCCCAAGCTCGATATCTTCAACGCCCTGAACTCGGACAGTTGGTTCAGCGTCCGGGCCACGGCGTACACGGCGACCGCGGTGGCGGGCGTCTCGGGCGGCACCTACATGCTGCCGGGCAGCATCATTCAGGGCCGGTTGCTCCGCCTCGGAGCGGTGGTGAACTGGTAGGACTGAACACCCTTAGGGCTTAAAGCTCAGGGCTGAGGGCTAATCCCCCTCAGCCCTTTTTTTGTGTACGATCGTTCTGTGTTCACGCTGCCGTTGCTGGCGATTCTCGTACAAGCGCTCTCCGGCGCGCCGGTCGATGCGCTGCAGGCGCCGGCCGGCGCCAAAGCCATCGTCTTCCTGTTTACCAGCACGGAGTGCCCCATCTCGAACCGCTACGCGCCGGAGGTTCGCCGGATCGCGGAATCGTTCGCATCGAAAGGCGTGGTGTTCAGGCTGGTGTATCCGAGTCCTTCGGAAGACGCGGCGACGATCCGCGAGCACATGGCGGCGTTCTCGTATGCGGGCTCGGCCGAAGCCGTGCGTGATCCGAAACTGGCGCTCGTGAAATTCGTAGGCGCCACCGTGACGCCGGAAGCGGCGATCTTCGCCAACGGCCGCATTGTGTACCGCGGAAGGATTGACGATCGCTTCGTGGACCTCGGTCGCGAGCGGCCCGCGCCGACCGAGCGCGATCTCTTCGACGCGCTGACGGCGGTCGTCGCAGGCAAACCGGTCCCGCACGCGACGAGGCAAGCGGTCGGCTGTTTCATCTCGGATCTGGTGAGATGAAAGCGTGGCTTGTGGCGATCGCTGTGCTCGTCGTGGCGCATGACTTCAGTCATGCGAACGTGGCGCAGGGCCTGGGCCCTGCGGTACCGGTCTTCACGAAAGACGTCGCGCCGCTGCTCGTCGATCGCTGCGCCACGTGTCATCACCCAGGCGGATCCGCGCCGTTCAGCCTGCTGACGTACGCGGACGCGAAACGTCACGCGGCGCAGATCGCCGTGGTGACGGCAAATCGTTTCATGCCGCCGTGGAAGGCGGATCCCGCTGACGGTCCGTTCATCGGACAGCATCCACTGAGCGGCGGGGAGATCCGGATGCTGCGGCAGTGGGCGGACGCAGGCGCGCCCGAAGGCGACGCCCTTCGACAGGCTCAGGGCAGGCGCGCGCCGGCTTCTCCCACTTGGACGGACGGGTGGCAGCTCGGGAAGCCGGACCTCGTGATCACGTTGCCGCAGGCGTACACGCTGCCAGCGGAAGGCGCCGATGCGTTTCGCATCTTCGTGCTGCCGATTCCCGTCGAGACCGCGCGCTTCGTCCGTGGTCTGGAGTTCAGGCCGGGCAATCCGAAGGTCGTCCACCACGCGAATATCCGCATCGACACGACGCCCGCATCGCGCCGTCTCGACGAAGCGGATCCGGCGCCGGGGTACGACGGCCTGATCCCGCGATCCGCGACGTATCCCGACGGTCATTTTCTCGGCTGGACGCCAGGTCAGGTGGCGCCGCTGCTGCCGAACGATCTGTCATGGCGTCTCGAGAAAAACACCGACCTCGTCGTCGAACTGCACATGCAGCCGAGCGGGAAGCCGGAACAGGTGTTGCCGTCGGTCGGGTTGTACTTCGGCGACACCGCGCCCACGCGGACGCCCGTGATGCTGCGGCTGGGGCGTCAGAACATCGACATTCCTGCCGGCGATTCGCACTACATCATCACGGATTCCTATACCGTGCCGGTGGACGTCGACGTGGAGGCCGTGCAGCCGCACGCGCACTATCGCGCGCACGACGTGCGCGGCGAGGCGACGCTGCCCGACGGTTCGAAGCGGGCGCTCATCGACATCGCGGACTGGGATTTCCGCTGGCAGCACGTCTATCGTTTCGTGACACCGGTCCGGCTGCCGAAGGGGACGACGCTGTCCATGCAGTACACGTACGACAACTCGGCCGCCAACGCGCGCAATCCGCAGCAGCCGCCCACGCGCGCGCGCTGGGGGCAGCTGTCCGCCGAGGAGATGGGCGATCTGTGGATTCAGGTGCTGCCACGCGATGGCCGTGATCTCGATCTCCTCAGCCGCGACTTCCGCCCGAAGGTGGCCGCTGAAGACGTGCGGGGATACGAAAGCGAAATCAAAAAGCATCCAGGCGACACCGGCCTGCACGACGATGTGGCGCTGCTGTATCTCGAGTTGGGGCGCGCCGACAACGCGGTCGTACACTTCAAGACATCGCTGGTACTGAAGCCGCAGTCGGCGGTGGCGCACTACAACCTTGGCACGGCGTTGACGGTCGGGCGGAGGTTGGACGAAGCGGCGGGCGAGTATCGGGAGGCGCTGCGAATCGATCCGGCGTACGCCAACGCGCACAATAATCTCGGCAACGTCCTGCTCGCGCAGCAGCGGTTTGATGACGCGATACGCGAGTTCCGCGAAGTCGTGCGCCTGCAACCGGAGTCAGCGGCGGCGAAGAAGAATCTCGCGGCGGCGATCGCGGCGGCGGAGAAAAAGCCGCACGACTGAAGTCGTGCGCCACGAAGCCTCAACCTAGAGCGGATACCCCAGCGTCATCCCCAGCAGCGTCACCAGGATCAGCACGACCGGCGTCAGCGCGAGGAACACGACGATGGTGTAGCCCATCACGTCTCGCGCGCCGAGTTTGAAAAGTCCGAGGATCGGGAGCATCCAGAACGGCTGGAGCAGGTTGGCGAGCGCTTCGCCGAGGTCGTAGGCGGAGACGATCCATCCCAGGTGGACCTTCAGTGTGTGCGCGGCCGCCATCACATACGGCGCCTCGATCACCCACTTGGATCCACCCGACGGCACAAACACGCCCAGCACCGCGGAGTACATCGCCACGAGCGGCGGAAATGTCGCGGGCGTCGAGACGCGCACGAACACGCTCGCGACCTGTTCGTTCAGGTGCGTCGTCGTGATGATGCCGGCGATCCCCGCGTAGAACGGAAACTGGAGAATCACACCCCAGACCGCCGGCGTCGCGTCCTGCACGGCGCGCATCAGCCGCGCCGGTGTGCCATGCAGCAGGAATCCCAGCAGCAGAAACGCCAGGTTCAGAATGTTCAGGTTCAACGCGTTCAGCGGCTCAGCGGCCGCCGCGAAATACCGCACAAGATAGGTCACGCCGAGTGCGACGACCAACC
>JAYVMG010000406.1:0-19711 GCA_043759095.1 Acidobacteriota bacterium
ACCGAGCAAGGCTTGGGCTGGACCAGCAACTTTGGCAGCGCAAAGGGTGTCCACACGATCTCCAGCGGCATTGAAGGTGCGTGGACCAACAACCCGATCCAATGGGACATGGGCTATTTCGACAATCTGTTTGGCTACGAGTGGCAGCTGACCAAGAGCCCTGCTGGCGCGCATCAGTGGACACCGAAGGATGTGGCAGCAGCGGGAACCGTGCCGGATGCCCATGACCCAAGCAAGCGCCACGCCCCCATGATGACCACGGCCGACATGGCGATGCGTGTCGATCCGATTTATGAAAAAATTTCCCGGCACTTTCACCAAAACCCGCAAGAGTTCGCAGACGCCTATGCCAAAGCCTGGTACAAGCTGACGCACCGCGACATGGGGCCGATCGCGCGCTACCTTGGCCCGCTCGTTCCGAAGGGGCAACTGCTGTGGCAAGACCCGCTCCCCGCTGTCGATCATGAATTGATCGGTGAGCAGGACATTGCTGCGCTGAAGGCCAAGATACTCGCATCCGGACTTTCGATCTCCCAACTGGTCACGACGGCCTGGGCATCGGCGGCAACGTTCCGCGGCAGCGACAAGCGCGGCGGGGCGAACGGGGCGCGCATTCGCCTTGCGCCGCAGAAGAATTGGGCAGCGAATCAACCAGCCGAATTGGCGACGGTGCTGAAGATCCTGGAAGCGATCCAGAAGGACTTCAACAGCGCACAGTCTGGCGGCAAGAAGGTTTCGGTTGCTGACCTCATCGTTCTGGGCGGCTGCGCAGCCGTCGAGGCAGCGGCGAAGAAGGCCGGCCACGACGTGACGGTTCCCTTCTCGCCGGGGCGCATGGACGCGTCGCAGGAGCAGACCGATGTGAACGCGTTTGCCGTACTGGAGCCGGCCGCGGACGGGTTCCGCAACTACACCCATAAGGGCCTCGAGGGATCGGCGGCTGAGCGGCTGGTGGACAAAGCGCAGTTGATGACGCTGACCGCCCCTGAGATGACGGTTCTGATCGGCGGCCTGCGCGCCCTGAATGCCAACGTCGGGAAGACTCAACACGGCGTCTTCACCAAGCGGCCCGAGACATTGACCAATGACTTCTTCGTGAACCTCCTTGACATGAACACGACGTGGCAGCCCAAATCTGAAGGCGTGTTGGAGGGACGCGATCGGGCGTCGGGCGAGCTCACGTGGACGGGCACCATCGTCGATCTCGTCTTCGGTTCGAACTCCCAGCTCCGAGCCCTTGCGGAAGTCTATGCGTGCAGCGACTCGCAGTCTGCGTTCGTGCGTGACTTCGTGGCGGCCTGGAACAAGGTGATGAACCTCGATCGCTACGACCTCCAGCCGTAGCGCGAAGGCTTTAGCCGAGCGATTAGTGCTGCAGGAACTTCTGTACACGGCGGCCGTTTCCGACCTCCGCCGTGTACACGTTTCCCTTCGAATCCACGGCGACGTTATGCAGGAAGATGAATTCTCCGGCGTAGCGGCCGATTCGACCAACACTCCCGACTTCCTCCAGCGTCTTGCGATCGTAGATGTGCACGTGGCCGTTGCCGGCATCGGCGAGATACAGGTACTGCTGCGCCGCATCCGGTGAAAACGCGACGGAGAACGAGGTGCCGAGCAGCTTGGTTTTCCGCTCGATGAAGATCTCGCGCTGGAACGTGCCGTCGATCGTGAACACCTGCATCCGGTTGTTCATCCGATCCGCGACGTACACGATCCCGTCGTTCGACACCCGCACGCCGTGGACCAGATTGAACTGCTGCGGTCCAGGGCCCTCATCCGCCAGCCGGTTCGGTGCGGCGTCATCCGGCATGTTGCCGTAAGCGCCCCACATGCGCTTGAACGCGCCGGTGTCGGCATCGAGCACGATGATGCGCCGGTTGACGTAGCCGTCGGCGACGAAAACCTCATTCGTCTTCGGGTAGACGTAGATGTCGGCGGCGTTGTTGAAGTTGTCGGGGTCGAGACTGCCCTTGCTCTTGCCGCGATGCCCGACCTGCAGGAGAAATTTTCCGGCCTGCGTAAACTTCAGGATCTGATTCTCGGTCCGCTCGCGCAGTCGCGGTCCGCCGGCTGACGAGATCCACACGTTGCCTTTGTAGTCGACGTGGATCGTGTGCTCGTCTTTCGGCCACTCGTACCCCGGCGCCTCGCCGCCCCACCCCTGGATGTAGTTCCCGGCCGCGTCGAACTCCATCACCGGCGGGGGCGCCGTGCAGCAGACCGCTTCCGGATTCTTCGCTTTTTCGTCGTCGTTCAGCGACCACGGCCGCTGGATGATCCACACATGATCGCGCGCGTCCACGTCGAGCCCGGAGACCTGGCCGAGGATCCACTGCCGCGGCATTCTGGGCCACATCGGATCCACCCGAAACGCCGGCGCCTTGCGCTGGGCGAGCGCCACCCGCTCGACGCCGCGCTCCGCGGCCACCAATCCGATCAGGACCACCACGACGGCGGTCGCCTTCCATTTCCGGTTCATACGTTGCCTCCTCGGCCGCGGCTACTCTACTTCTTTTGCATTACACTCTCCTTCGATGACAGCCGCGGTGGGCAGCTAAGCGTGTGAAGAGGTCTCGCGGTTCCCGCATCGCCTACCCTCTGGCGTGCGCCGCTGCGCTGCTCGTCACGCTGGCGACGTACGCGAACCACTTCCAGAACGCCTTTCATTTCGACGACAGCCACACCATCCAGAACAACGCGTTCATCCGCGACATCCGTCACATCCCCGGCTTCTTCACGAGCGCGGCCACGTTCAGTTCCCTGCCGACCAACCAGAGCTACCGCCCGCTGGTGACGACGACGCTGGCCGTGGACTACTGGCTGGGCGGCGGACTGAACCCGGTCGCATTTCATGTCACCAGCTTCAGCCTCTTCCTCGCACAGTGCGTGTTCATGCTCGTGCTGTACCGCCAAGTCATGGATCGCGCGAGGCCGGACGAAGCGAATCGCTGGCTCGCATTGTTCGCGACGGCGTTGTACGCGCTGCATCCGGCGAACGCCGAGACGGTGAACTACATCATCGCGCGCTCGGAGATTCTCTCCACGCTGGGTGTCGTCCTCGCGCTGATCATGTTCGCACGTGGTGGCGTGGCACGCCGGTATCACCTGTATCTGATTCCGGCCGGCCTCGCCGTCCTCGGCAAAGAGACCGGCGCGATGTTCGCGCTGCTCCTGCTTCTGTACGTCGCCTGCTTCGAGCGCGACCTGTCACTTCGCGTCACCTGGCCTTCCTTCCTGGTCTGCTTCGGCATCGCCGGGGTCGGCATGAAGATCGCGACGACCTACAGGCCTGGTGGCGCGTCGCGTTGGCACTATCTGCTGACGCAGCCGTTCGTGATCGTTCACTACCTGCGCAGCTTCTTTCTTCCGCTGCATCTGAGCGCGGACACGCAGTGGCCGCTGGTCGTGGATCCGCTGGACAATCGCGTGCTGCTCGGCGCCGCGGCAATCGCAGCCCTGCTGGCTGTGGCGTGGGTGACATCCCGGCGCCGCGACACGCGTCCGATCGCATTCGGCGTACTGTGGTTCTTCGTCGCATTACTGCCGACGTCGAGCATCGTGCCGCTGTCCGAGCCGATGAACGACCATCGCATGTTCTTTCCGTTTGTCGGGCTGATGCTCGCGGCGGTGTGGGGCGCCGGGCTGGTGGTGAACCAGCAGAAGGTGCTCGCGATCCGATGGGTCCGTCCGATCTTCGTCGGCGCCGGCATCGTGACGCTGCTGGCGATGGCCTACGGCACGCGGCAGCGCAACCGCGTGTGGCGGACGGAAGAATCTCTCTGGCTGGACGCGACCATCAAGAGCCCGGACAACGGCCGCGGCTTGATGAATTACGGTGTCATCCAGTTGAACAAGGGCAACTACGCGTCGGCGGACGAGTATTTCGAACGCGCGCTGCGCTACACGCCGCAGTACGCGTACCTGCACGTGAACATCGGCATCCTGAAAGGCATCCTCGGCCAACGGGCGGAGGCCGAGCGTCATTTCCGCGAAGCGCAGCAATTCGATCCCGGCAATCCGGTCAGCTACACCTACTTTGCGCGATGGCTCGCGACGGTGGGACGGACGGAGGAGGCGCGGCTGTTCGCGAGCCGGGCGGTGGAGCTGAGTCCGGCGGATGCCGATGCGAGGAATCTGCTGAACTCGCTCGAGGCCGAGGCCGCGCGCGACTTGCGATGACGGGGTTCGCGGATATCATGGTGCTGAGTTGCCTATGACACACACGCCCACTCGCGCGCTCGTCGCCTCGCTGCTGGCCTTTGCGGTCGCGCCGCTCGCGGCGCAGGATCGCACCATCGATCTGCTTCGGCAGCTCGCTGACGCGCCGGGCCCGCCGGGATTCGAAGAGCCGATTCGCAAGCTGATGGTCGAGCAGATGAAGCCGTACGCGACATCGATTACCTACGACGGCATGGGATCGATCCTCGCGACGCAGGGCTCGCAGGGTCCGCGCATCATGGTGGACGCGCACATGGACGAGCTCGGCGGCGTCGTGCGCCGCATCACTCCGCGCGGGCTGCTGACGATGCAGATGCTGGGCGGGTGGCTGGATCAGGCGCTCGTCGATCAGCGCTGGATCATCGTCGGATCCAAAGGGCCGGTGCGGGCGGTGACCGGCATTCGCGACGTGCATGTGGCGCCGCCGGAAGAGCGCACGCGCGTCTACTCGCGCGACAGTCTCTTCCTCGACGTCGGCGCGAAAGACGAAGCAGAAGTCCTCGCCATGGGCATCGGCCCTGGCGATCCCGTGGTGCCGGACGCGCCGTTCACCGTGATGAACGGCACCAACAACTATCTCGCAAAGGGATGGGACGACCGCGTCGGCTGCGGCGTGGTCATCGAAGCGATGCGCCGGCTGGCGACGCTGCCGCACGCGAACCAGATCACCTGGGCGATCACCACGCAGGAAGAAATCGGTCTGCGCGGCGCGCACACCGCGGCGGACGTCGTGAAGCCGGAACTCGCGATTGCCATCGAAGGCGGCATTACTGGTGATGTATTTCCAGGCAGGCCCGAAGAGACGCAGGTGCGGCTCGGCGCGGGACCAGGAATTTTTCTCTACGATTCATCGGCGCTGCCAAACCGCAAGCTGACGACGCTCGTGAAACAGACGGCGGCGGAAAAAGGCCTGCCGCTGCAGCTCGATCTCGTGCAGGGCTACGGCGACGATTCCGCGGAGCTGCAAAAGAGTAACGGCGGCGTGCCGACGGTCAATCTCGTCGTGCCGATCCGGTATACGCACTCGCACAACGGGATCATGAACCGCCGCGATTTCGATCAGATGGTGGACCTACTGGTCGCGCTGCTGCAGAAGCTTGATGCGTCAACGGTGGCGAAAGTCCGCGACTTTACGCCCTGAATGAGCGCCGCCGCGAACAAGAGCTTGATCACCGTTCGCGGGTCACGCCTTCGCTCGTCCGAGGCGGACGACGATGTCGAACTCGGCTTTCGTCGCGGGTTGCACCGACAGCCGGCTGCCCTTCTGCGTCACCGTCATCTTCTCGAGACCCTTCGTCGCCTTCAGCGTCTCGAGCGAGACAACGTCCGAAAAGCGCGACACGAACCCGATGTCGACCATGTGCCACTCCGGCTTCGCCTGACCCGGCTCGGGATAGCCCGCGCGCACGACTTTCGCGAGCCCGGTGACGCCGGACGGATCCGCGTTCGACGCGTAGAAGAGGACGCTGTCGCCCACCTGCATGTCGTCGCGCATCATGTTGCGGGCCTGGTAATTGCGCACACCTTCCCAGCTCGTTTGCCCATCGCGTTTCAGATCGTCAATCGTGTACGCGGCGGGTTCGCACTTCATCAGCCAGTAGCGTTTCATGCGTCACCTCCGAAACGGTCCATCGCGTCGTACGGGATCTCGCGGAACATCGGAATCCCCGCGGCCTTGACGATGGCTTTGAGACCGTCGCGCTGGTGGAACTCCATGTTGTCGCGGTTGACGACCACGGTATTGGGGTAGAGCGGTGCGAGGCGGCGGAATTCGCCGTCGATCAACGTGAAGCGCCGCACCATATTCTCAGCGCTTTCGTGCGGACGATTCCGCTGCCGGATGTGCTTCTCGACCGTGTCGGTGTTCGAGGTGAGGACGATCACGCGATCCGGATTCCACGCGTCGCCGATCGCCAGCACGCGATGAAGTTCCGCGTGATGCTCGATCGGATACTCCGCAATGTGCGCCTCGAGCGTGATCCGGGCGCCTTCGAAAAAGATGACTTTATCAGGGCGGTCGTTGCCCACGGCATCGCGATAGTTGGCGTCGTAGAGCCGGCCGAAATACGCGGTGACGCCGATCGGGTTGCGGCCGGCGTCGATGTCCTCGAGCACGCGAGGATCCCACACGCCTTCCTCTCCCTCACCGTAGGAACCGTTGTGATACAGATCGCCGAGCTGGCGGAGCAGCGTGCTCTTCCCGATGCCTGGACCGCCGACGATCGCGACACGCATGGTTAGAGCACGTCGTCTTTGGTTTCGCGCGTCGCAAGCAGCCCGGCGAACGAGAGCACCGCGGCGGCGCAGAGGTAGTAGCCGACGTACTGCAGACCGTACGTCTTGGCGAGATACGTGGCCGCGTACGGCGCGAGCGAGGCGCCGAAAATGCCGGCGAGGTTGAACGTCAGCGAGCTGCCGGAGTAGCGCACCGATGTCGGGAACAGTTCCGAGAGCACGGTGCCGAGCGGGCCGTAGACCAGTCCGACCAGCGACATCCCGAGCACCATCATCGCCACCGTTCCGCCTGTGCCGGCGGCAAACAGCGGCGCCATCACCAAACCGAAGCCGAAGATACCGACGTTGACCCACATCAGCATGCGCCGGCGGCCATGTTCCGCAAGTAGCGCCGAGATGGGCGTGAACGCTGCGAAAAACAGCATCGAGAACAGCTGCATGACGAGGAACTTCTCGCGTGAGTAGCCCATCGCGCTCGTGCCCCACGACAGCGCGAACACCGTCATCAGGTAGAAGATCACGAACGCGGTCAGCGACACGAGGACGCCGAGGATCACCGTGCCGGAGTGGTCCTTGATGACCGTCAGCATCGGCACATCCACTCGCTCGCGGCGGATCAGGGCTTCGCGGAAGACCGGCGTTTCAGTGATCGTCAGGCGCACGTAGAGGCCGACCACGACCAGCGCGGAGCTCGCGAGAAACGGCAGACGCCAGCCGAAGGCGAAGAACTGCGCGTCGGTGAGCGTCGCGGAGAGCAGCAGGAAGATGCCGCCGGAGAAGAGGAACCCGATCGGCGCACCAAGCTGCGGGAACATGCCGTACCACGCGCGCTTCCCCGGCGGCGCGTTCTCGACCGCCAGCAGCACAGCGCCGCCCCATTCGCCGCCGAGACCGAGGCCCTGGCCGAAGCGGAAGAACGCCAGCAACAGCGGCGCGGCGATACCGATCGTGCGATAGGTCGGCAGCAAACCAATCGACACGGTCGACAAGCCCATCGTCAACAGCGCGGCGACGAGCGTCGTTTTGCGGCCGACGCGGTCACCGAAGTGACCGAACAGCGCAGACCCGATCGGCCGAGCGATGAAGGCGATCGCGAAGGTGGCCAGCGAGGCGAGCGTGGCGGACGCGGGATCGGACTTCGGAAAAAACAGCGCTGGGAAGACCAGCACCGCGGCGGTGGCGTAAATGTAGAAGTCGAAGAACTCGATGGTGGTCCCGATCAAACTGGCGAACAGGACCTGACGCGGACTGTTGACGGACTTCGCGGGCGCGGCGCTGGCGTGGCTCATCGCACCGAATGATACTCGGAAGTAGACCGGCTCCTACGCGGGCGCAGGGTGGCGCTGGGTGGCCCGGCCGTGATCGGCCGTAGGCGACCGCCGCGGCGAGCACACCGACAATAAAAGGAACCATGATGATCACCAGTCCCGCGGCGGCCACTGGCGTCAGTTCCGTGTGGATCCGCAGCAGGCCGGGCAGGATCCGTTCGATCGCTCCCAGCGTTTCACCGAAGCGAGCAGCGTGCGCACGTAGTATCATGAAAGGAACTGGATGATACTATGACAGCACTTCCCTCTGGCCGCTTTGTTCTCCGGACGCCCCGGGCCTTGCACGGCGCGCTACGCCGCGCGGCCCGCGACGCGGGGGCGTCACTGAACGAATACTGCGTGCGCGGCCTCGCCGCTGCGCTGGCGGCCCGCGCCTCCGGCGCGCCGACCGGCATCGCGGCCTGGGCGACCGCCGCGTTCGGCGAGGCGCTGCGCGGCGTGGCGGTGTACGGGTCGTGGGCACGCGGCGACGCGACGAGCGAGTCCGACGTAGACGTGTTGGTCGTCCTCGACGCCTCGGCCGCCCTCACGCGCGACAGCTATCGCACGTGCGACGAGGCGCCCCTCTCGTGGGACGGACACCCGGTGCAGGTCCAGATCGTTCGCATGCCGGAGGCGGGCCGCCTGGCCGGCGGCGGCCTCTGGCCCGAAATTGCGCTCGACGGGATCGTGCTGTTCGAACGCGGCATGATCCTGTCGCGGACCCTCGTCGCGATCCGGCGCGCCATTGCGGATGGCCGGCTGGTGCGCCGCACCGCGCACGGGCAGCCGTATTGGACGACGAAGGAGGCGGCATGAGGAACCCGGAACTCGCCGCGGACTACGTGCGGCGCGCTGCCGTGCGGCTGCGCGCGCTCGACGTGCTGTTTGACGCGCAGTGCTGGGCGGACGTCGTCCGCGAATCACAGGAAGTGGTGGAGCTGGCGTTGAAGGGACTGTTGCGGGCGTACGGGGTCGCGCCGCCGCGGATTCACGACATGTCGGCGGTGCTCGAGGCGGAGCGCGAGAAGCTGCCCCGCGCGGTCCAGCCCCACGTCGAGCGCCTGGCCGCCATTTCCAAAGATCTGCGCCGGGACCGGGAGCTGGCGTTCTACGGCACCGAGGATCTGACGCCCTCGAGCTTCTACGCGAAGACGGACGCGGAGCGCGCGCGCGACGCCGCCGCGTTCACCGTGCGCACCGTGGAGCCAGCCGTGCTCGGAAACGCCTCGTGACGCGGATCATCCCTTCGCACACTGATGCATGCTGAGGATTCAACCTCTCACGTCGGGCATCTGCAGGCTGAAGTCGCTGACCTCCTGTAGCGCGATCGCGAGAATGCCGGTCACGGCTCCGATTCGGATCCAGTAGTCGGATCGTTCGACGGACACCTCGCGGAATCGACGTTGGACTGTCCGGGCGACGGCCAGGACCACGAAGGATACGCGAGGGGATGAGTCTTAAGAAGTTGGCTGGGACGCAGGGATTCGAACCCCAATAACCTGCTCCAGAGGCAGGTGTCCTACCGTTGAACGACGTCCCAGTGCCAGTCGACCGCGCGAATCTCCGATTATAGCAGGAGCGCCCGCGCCGCGGCCAGACGCGCGCGAACTTTGTCCCGGCCGAGCAGCGCTAACACGTCAAATAGCCCCGGACTGACGGTTTTTCCGGTCACGGAGACCCGAACTGCATGGATCAGCACACCGGCTTTCACGCCGCGCGTCTCGGCCAGCGCGCGCAGCACGGCTTCGGTTGACGCCGGATCGAACATCGCAACCGCGGCGAGCACCGCGGCGATCGCCGCGAGCTGGTCGTCGCCGCCAGGCACGCGCAGATGCTTGTCGACAGCGGCCTGGTCGTACTCGAGCGTATCGCTGAAAAATAATGCGCCCTGCGTCGCGAAATCGTCGAGCCGTTTCGAGCGCGGCCTCAACAATTCCAGCACCGCGAGGAACCAATCGCGGCGATCGGTCAGGTAGTCCTCGCGCCAGAGGCCGGCAGCGACGAGCGACGGCTTCACGCGCGCCACGAGCTCGTCCGGCGCCAGACGCATGATGTGCTGCTGGTTGAACCAGTCGAGTTTCTCGACGTTGAACACCGCGTTGCCGCCGCTGATCCCCCCGAGCGCAAACGCGCGCACCAGTTCGTCGCGCGCGAACAATTCCTGATCGGTGCCGGGCGACCACCCAAGCAGCGACAGGAAATTGAACATCGCCTCAGGCAGATATCCCTGCGTCGCGTACTCCGTCACCGATGTTGCGCCATGACGCTTGCTCAGGCGCTTCTTGTCGGGTCCAAGAATCAGCGGCACGTGCGCAAACTTCGGCGGCTCCGCGCCGGCCGCGCGATACAACAGAATCTGCTTCGGCGTGTTCGAGATGTGATCGTCGCCACGCACCACATGCGAAATCTTCATCTCCACATCGTCTGACACGACGGAGAGCTGATACGTGGGCTGGCCGTCGGAACGCAGGAGCACGAAGTCTTCGATGTTCGCGCCGTCGAACGCAATCGGACCGTGGACGAGGTCGTCGAACCCCGCCGGCCCCTCGGGCACTTTGAAACGCACCACGCGCGAGATCGCCGCGCGTTCATTCGCGGCGATCTCGTCCTGCGTCAGCGCGCAGCAGGTGCGATCGTATCGCCACGCGCCGTCCGCCGCTTCACCGGCTTCCCGTTTGACTTTCAGTGTTTCCGCGGTGCAGTAGCAGTAGTAGGCGTGGCCCTGCGCGACGAACTGCGCCGCCATCGCGCGATGACGATCGATGCGCTCCGACTGCAGATACGGACCGTAGCTGCCGCCGACCTCGGGGCCCTCATCCCAGTCGAGCCCCAGCCAGCGCAGACCGTCGAGGATCCCGGTGATCATCTCGTCCGACGACCGCTCGGTGTCGGTGTCCTCGATGCGCAGCACAAAGACGCCGCCGAGCCGACGCGCGAACAGCCAGTTGAACAGCGCCGTGCGCGCGCCGCCAACGTGGAGGTAGCCGGTGGGAGATGGAGCGAAACGAACTCGGGGAGCTGGCATCTGGGATCGTGGGGTCGGCCTTCGCGCGAGGCGCTTCGGCGGGACAGCTTCCGTGGCCTGCCCAGCCGACGCTCGCTCGACGCAGACAATCGAGCGAAGGCTGGCGGTGAGGCAACGGCTCCTCGTCGTCCGCGACATTCCCCGCCAGTCCTCCGCATTCTACCCGAGTCGTGGAGACACGGTGGAGACGGCAAGGCATAGCCCGACGCAGCCAGTGAAGAGGCCCTGTGAGGCAAACGCCGACGCTATTCGCGTTTTAACGACCGCTGTTCGCGGCCGGAATGCGAGTCCACGCCGGTGATGCGTGGACGACCTGTCCGAGATAGCGGTCGAGCCAGGGCAGAATCTCTCGGGCCACATCCTCGATCGGCAATTTGTGGCCGCTCTCGAATATTGAGTGGTGTTTGTGCTCAGCCGGAGTTCCCAGCAGATCGAACAGCGGACGTTGCGCCGTTTCGAATGGCGCCCCGAAGTCGTAACGCCCATTCAACATCAGCGTCGGGATGCGTACGCGCGGCGCGTAGTTCAGCGGATCGATTTCGGGCTCCACCGCGTCCGAAATCCCCGTCCCCTGAAGTACGCTGGTCTTCAAGCGCGGTTCAAGAGCGGTCAGGATCACACCGGCATCAGCACCTGCGCTCACGCCGTAGAACGCAAGACGAGCCCGATCGATGTCCGATCGCGTTTCGAGATAGTCGATGGCGCGTCCGAGATCTCTCGACCACGCAGTCCAGAGGTCACGTTCTGCGTTCGATCCCATCTCGTCAGACGTCGACTGCCGGCTCGGATCCGGATTGGCCGCCCGCTCATACATCCCTTTGTACACCGGGTAGAGCAACGCTCGTCCGCTTCGGATGATGAAGTCCGCCCCGCCGAGCGCCATGTCGCGGGTCGATCGCAGAAGAAATGCGTCTGCCGCCGGAAAAAAGACGACGGTCTGGTACGGCGGCGATCCGTTCTTCGGCAGGAAGAGATGCGCGCGCATGCGTTCGCCGCCATACGCGGCGTCGAATGCGACGGTGTGCTTCAGCCAGATCTCCGTCTCTTCGGTCGCCTCGACGACGGCGTTCAGCGGTCCGTGGTCGTATGCGTACTGCCTTCGATACACGGCGAAGATGTCATCGCCGACCGGTTTTTGCTTCCGGGCGTCACGACCGAGCGCCTCGATCCGGACGGGTGCGGCCACGGCAGGCGGTAACGGCCGGAGGTATTTCGCAAGGCGGAACCCGTAACCCGCCGCCCGCTCGAACGGCCCCATCGCATCGTAGTCGGCGAACATGTACCTCGGCTCGTTCCATGCGCCTCCCAGAAGAAATCGGCGGTTGTTCGTTTCGTTCCAGCACCATTCCTTCACGTTGCCCGCCATATCGTACGTGCCGAACGGGCCGAGACCGTCGTAACTACCGACCGGTGATGGACCTTTTCCGCTGAAGTTGCTGACCGTCAGGATGTCAGCGAAGCGCCCCAAGGCCGCCGCACGGTACCAGTGATACATCGTCGGCAGGCTCTTGCCGGTAAACGCCGCGTACGCCACCGCCTCGTACCAGCTCACACCTCCGACAGGAAAATCTGCTTGACCGCTGGGATACGTTCCGGACTGCCACGTCGCTGGCCCCGGCCGTCCTGTTGCGTCACGAAATCTCCCGACCGCCTCTTCCCACGACAAGGATCGGCCGCTTTCGATGAACGGCTCGCGCCAATAGTCGCGGCGGCCGTACCCGCCTTGATCGACGAACTCCTTGAACTGCCGATTGGTGATCTCGAATCGATCGATCCAGAAGTCGTCGAGCTCGCCGACCGCTCCGAACCGAACCGGATCGCGACCCCCGACCACGCGCACCATGCCGGGCGGCACCGCGTCCATCGGATCCAATCGGTAGCGCTGCCCAGGCGAGGATACGGAGCCTTCGATCGACTGAAACCCTGCCTTGGAAATCCGCACGCGGATGAGACCGCGTGCCGTGCGAACGCCCTCGAGCGGCGTCCGGCCGAGGGGAAACCATGTCGTGGGCGTTCGGTACGCGGCAAATGCCACGTCGGCGCCCGTTGGATCGGTGGTCACGACCGCCGGGATTGACACGTCGAGCCACAGCTGCCTCAGGTGCGGATCATCGGGGACGATGTCCAGCGCCTGGCGCGCGAGAAGGAACGCTTCGCCATAGTCACCATGATTGAAGAGCCGCTGGACCTCAGGCGCGGCAATAGTGTGCGCCCAGCGAACGCGGGATGCAACCACGCGCCATCGCCAGCCACCGGCAGCCGTCGAGAGTACCGCCAGCAACACCGTCGCCATCACCACCGGCCGGCGGAGGAGCGCAAGCGGACTCGGTGGCGGCGGATGTCTCGCCCGGATGACCGCGTCGAAGGCGGACTCGAGATCAGCGACTGTCGCAAATCGGCCGTCAGGGGATTTCGCGAGGCACCGACGCACGATCTGCGACAACGCTCGCGGTATCTCTGGATTCACGTCCGAGAGATCCGGGGGCTGCAGTGCCAAGACCGCGTCCAGGGTTCCGAGCGTGCTGTCCCCCTTGAACGGCCGGCAGCCGGCGAGCATTTCGTAGAGCACGACGCCGAGCGCGAAGATGTCCGCGCGTCGATCGACGACCTCGCCGCGCATCTGCTCCGGCGCCATATAACCCGCGGTGCCGGCGAGGAGCGATCGCGTGGTCTCGGCGGAAGGTTCCCGCGAGGGTGAAGTCTGCGGTGCCGAGTCGTGCAGCGTTGCGAGGCCGAAATCGAGGATCTTCACGCGGCTGTCCAGCGTGAGGAAGATGTTCTCCGGCTTCAGGTCGCGATGCACGATGCCGCGTCCGTGCGCGGCGCCAAGCCCTCGGGCAATCTGGAGCGCGACGTCGAGCGCAGCATCCACCGACAGTGCGCCGGCGCTGAGACGCGCGCGCAACGACTCACCTTCCAGACACTCCGTCACGAGGTATGGGGCGCCGCCGTGATCCCCGACGTCGTAGACGGTCAACACGTTGTTGTGATTGAGTGCGCCGGCGGCGCGCGCCTCGTGCCGAAACGCGTGCACTCGTCCGGCGGCGTCCGAAGGATGCGGAAGCAGCAGCTTGATCGCCACGTCGCGCCCGAGTCGATCGTCGCGCGCTCGCCAGACCTCGCCCATCCCGCCTGCTCCCAGCCGTCGCTCGACCGTGTAGGAGGCGATGCGATCGCCGGGCTGAACGCTCCACCCTTCACGGGAGATCTGCCGCGCGAAGACATCAAGCGCAGGCGCGGAGAGAAAGTCGCCCGATTGCTCCGCGGCTGTCAGCAGTGAGGCGATCTCGTCCCGCATGCCGACATCCGCGCCACACGTGCGGGCCAGGAAATCCGCACGCATGCCGGCGGGCTGCTCCACAGCTTCCGTGAAGATCTGGTCGAGACGATGCCAGCGGTCAGTGGGCATGGGACGCGGTCAGGGTTCGATACAGCCACGCCCGCGCCAACGCCCAGTCCGTGTGAACCGTGCGGGCCGATATTCCGAGCGCTTCTGCGGTCTCCTCGATCGAGAGACCGCCAAAGAAGCGGAGTTCCACGACCTGGGCCTTGCGCGGGTCCTCGACAGCGAGCATCTCGAGCGCCATGTCGACCGCAAGCACGTCGGCACCCGGCTCGATCGCCGGGACGTCGATCTCATCGAGAGGCACGCGAATCGCGTTCGGCCCTCCACGTCGCTCAGCGCGTCGTCGTCGCGCGATATCCACGAGCACCCGTCGCATCATCCGGGCCGACACTCCGAAAAAGTGCCCGCGATTCTGCCAGCGGGCCGGATCCCAACCAAGTAGTCGTATGCACAGCTCATTGACCAGCGCCGTCGGCTGAAGGGTGACGCTCGATCGCTCGCCGACCAGATAACGGGCCGCCATGCGATGCAGTTCCTCATACACGAGTGGCAGCACGCGCTCGAACGCGTCTGCATCGCCGTCGCTCCAGGCGCGGAGCAACTTCGTCACCTCGCCGCCGTCCTGCCCAACTGGTAGTCCGCTCATGCTGAGGACCCAAGGGCAGTCTAGCAGAGCAAACGATACCGACCGGGCACGTCGGGACGCGCCATACGCACCGGCGAGCGTCTGTACATGAAGGCGCAGAACGGCAGGAGGAACTGCAGATCTGCCGTTCCCAGACATGTTTCTGAATGAGGACTGCAGGTTTGAGCGGTCCACGACGCCTTAGCTACTGAAGGGGCGATACATCAGATGAACGTCAGCAAACCAACGCAATCCGGTGCTCGATTACGCCGGAGTCTACTCCGACTGTTGTGTGCCGCCGCGTGCGTCGTGTTCCCGAGAGTGACTGCCGCGCAGGGGGTGACCGGAGCCCTCATCGGCACCGTCAAGGATGCACAGGGCGGCGTCCTTTCTGGGGCCTCCGTTCGCGTCAACTCGCCAGCGCTGATTGGCGGCCCGGCGACCCTGACCACGAACGAGAAAGGGCAGCTGCGTTTCTCCAGCTTGCCTCCGGGACCGTACGTGATCGACATCGAGATGGAGGGGTTTGGGAGCTACCACGAAGAGGACATCGGCATCGGGGCAGGCGCCACCATCGAGAGAACGGCTGTCCTGACGCTGGCAGGCCTTGCGGAATCGGTCGTGGTCGAAGGAGCGGGCTCGCGCATTGAAGCACGAGGCAGCGGGTTCGCGACCCGCTTCGGACCCGAAGACATCAAAACGATCCCGACGCGGCGGTCGAGCATGTTCGACCTCATCGGAGCCGCGCCCGGCATCTCGGCCACCTCGCCGGGAACCGGCGGCAATTCTCTCGTGTCCGCGTTCGGATCCGGCGCCAACGAGAACACGTTTCTCATCGACGGCACGAACTTCACCTCGCCGGCCAACGGCATCGCGCGAGCCGAGCCGGGCATCGACTTCATTCAGGAAGTGCACGTCCAGTCAGTCGGGGCATCCGCGGAATTCGGCAACGCGCAGGGCGCCGTCGTTAACGTCGTCACCAGGCAGGGCAGCAACCGCCTTCTGTTTGACGCGTCGTACTACGCGCAGCCCGCGGGCCTGACCAGCCAGCCGGTAATACTCGTCATTCCTGGCGCCGGCCAGCGGGCAACCGGGTACGAACGCGCCAGGTACCGCGACGCCACGACGAACCTCGGTGGACCAGTCGTGCGGGATCGGCTGTGGTTCTTCGCGGGATACCAGTACCTGCGCGACTACGACAGTCAACCAGGCGCCGACCCGAATTTTCCGAGGACCTACGAACAGAATAAGGTGTTCGCGAAGCTCACCTGGCGACTGGCTCCGGCGTGGCAGTTGGTTCAGAGCGTTCACGACGAGCACTGGGTCAACCCCGAGCTCCCGACCTCAGTGAAACCGTTCGAAGCGACCTTGAACCAGCACGCATCGGTGCCGGCGATCACCTTCGGCCATCTGACGCACACCTCGTCCAATACGGTGTGGGACGTGCGCGCCGGACGGTTCGTCTACGATCAGGACAGCTCGCCGAGCACTGGTAATCGGACGACGCCGAGCCGGTTCGACTCGGGCACGGGCGTGACCAGCGGTGGTCCACAACAAATCGGCGTGGGAAAGCAGATTCGTTCCACCGCCAAGGCGACCATGAGCCACTACCGGCCCGACCTCCTGGGCGCCGATCACGAGTGGAAGATAGGCGGGCAGATCGACAAAGGTGAGAACCACGCGGTGCTGGTCATTCCGACGGGTACCTGGTACCAAGATAACAACGGACAACCATCCCAGTCGACGTCGAGAGATCCCGCCAACGGCGGCGGTCTGTTCATCACGGCAGGCGCGTTCGCGAGCGACGCCCTGACTGTGGGGAATCGGCTGACGATCAATGCCGGCCTTCGGTTTGACCATAGCCGCGCCATCAGTCAGGACCTGAACGCGCTCGATGCCGACGGACATGAAACCGGGGTGGTCATCAGTGGTCTCGGCACCATGTACTCCTGGAACGTCTTTTCTCCACGCCTCGGCGTGACCGCGAAGCTGACCGCCGACAGCCGGACATTCCTGCGTGCCAGTTATGGGAGATTCAATCAGGGTGTCGTGACCGGAGAGCTCGCCCCCCTCCATCCCGGTCAGACCCCGGTCACCACGAAGGGTTTCGATCCAGCGACCGGCGGCTACACGAGAGTCATTTCGGTGGTCGATGCCAAACGCAACCTGCAACTCGATCCCGCGACGCGCGCGCCACGCACGGACGAGTACTCGATTGGTGTGGATCGCGAGGTCGGTCGCCGGGTCGGGGTGGGGATCGCCTACGTCCGCAAGAATGGCGCGAACTTCATCGGCTGGACCGACATCGGCGGCCAGTATCGCGCGGACACGCGGACGCTGGCCGATGGCCGCACCTTACCGGTGTCGGTGCTCGTCAACGGCACGGCCGCTCGCCGCTTCTTTCTGACCAATCCCGACGGATACTCGTTGACCTACAACGGCCTCGTAACCGTCGTCGAAAGACGCCGGTCCAACGGTTGGCAAGCATTTGGCTCCTATACGCTGTCGAGGGCGTCTGGACTGCAGGCCTACAGCGGAACGACCGCTGCCGGCGCGCAGGTCAGCACCGTAGGCGCCCCGCCCGGAGGGTTCTCCACGGCGCAAATCACGTTCGGGCGCGATCCCAACGATCTCACCAACGCGAACGGCCGGCTGCCAAACGATCGCCCGCACATGTTCCGGACCATGGGAAGCGTCGACGTGGCACGGACCGGCTTCGTGTTCGCCGCCAACCTGCAGATCTCCAGCGGCAAGCCGTGGGCGGCGACGACCGTGGTCTCGCTCCCGCAAAACAATCAGCAGAGGATTCTGCTCGAGCCGCGCGGCTCGCGCCGGCTGTCGTCGCAGTCGTTGCTCGATCTGCGTGTCTCAAGGATGATCGCCGTCGGCGGCGTGGGACACGTCGAGCTGCTTCTGGACGTGCTGAATGCGCTCAACAACACGGCGGAGGAGGGGTTGGCGACAGACAATGCGTTCAGCTCGAATTTTGCTCAGCCCACGGTCTTCGTGGATCCGCGCCGCGCGATGGTCAGCGTCAGGGTGAACCTGGGCCGGTGATCGTCTCAGGAACGAGGAAGTCCATGCTGCATACACATGCTGTGACCCGTCGTACGGTGCTGCGGAGCGCGGCTCTCGGAACGATCGCGCTTGCGTCAGGCCTTGAGAACGTGTTCGCGCAGACGGTGTCGAGACCTCCGAACATCGTCTTCATCATGGCCGATGATCTCGGCTACGCCGACGTAGCGTGCTACGGGCGGCCCGATCTCAACACGCCGAACATCGATCGCCTGGCGGCAAAGGGCGTGCGCTTTCTGCAGGCCTACGCCAACTCCGCGGTCTGTTCGGCCACGCGCACGGGGCTGATCACCGGCCGCTACCAGTATCGACTGCCAATCGGGTTGGAAGAGCCGCTGAATGTTCGTGATGTCGGTCTGCCGCCGGAACATCCCACCTTGCCATCGTTGCTGAAGAAGGCCGGCTATGGCACGACGCTCGTCGGCAAGTGGCATCTGGGCGCGCTACCGCGCTTCGGCCCGCTGCAGAGCGGCTACGATCATTTCTACGGCTTCCGCTCCGGCGCCGTCGATTACTACACGCATGCCGGCATCGATCAGGAGGGCGATCTCTGGGACGACGACGTGCAGGTCCACCAGATGGGTTACCTCACCGACCTGCTCGGCAGTCGCGCAGTGGATGTCATCAACGGCTACGCGAAGTCAGCCCGGCCATTTCTTGTCAGTCTCCATTTCAATGCCCCCCACTGGCCGTGGGAAGCGCCGGGCGATGAGGCCGAGTCCGAGCGTCTGATCGGGAAAGGGCTGTTTGATTTCGACGGCGGGACGCAGAAAACCTATCAGCGAATGATCGAGCAGATGGATCTGCAGGTCGGTCGTGTGCTGCAAGCGTTGGACGGGAACGGTTTGACAGAGAACACGATCGTCATCTTCACCAGCGATAACGGCGGGGAACGCTTCGCCGATACCTGGCCGTTCACCGGGAGGAAGACCGAGCTGCTCGAAGGGGGCCTGCGCATACCGGCAATGATCTCCTGGCCCGCGCGTCTTCCGTCGGGTCGAACGACGGATCAGGTCGCCATCAGCATGGACTGGATGCCAACGTTGTTGGCGGCTGGAGGCATCGCATCCGACCTGGCCTTCGCGCCCGACGGGATCAACTTACTGCCTGTGCTGACGAAGAACGCGGCGCCAGTTTCGCGCAAGCTGTTCTGGCGCTTCAAGGCAAACGCACAGCGAGCGGCGCGAGACGGCGACTACAAGTATCTGAAGATTCTCGACAACACGTTTCTCTTCAACCTGGTCGACGACCCGATGGAACGTGCCAACCTGAAGGTCCGGCAGAAGGACATCTACGATCGCCTTGCGGCGGAGTGGGAGGAATGGAACGCCACCATGCTGCCGGAAATAGACGAAAGCAACAGCGGGAGCATCAGCGGCGGCGAGTGGGCCGATCACGTCGGCGCGCAGAAGGCCAGCGGGAAGGCGGACAGTCCTGTCTCGCCCAAAAGGCCGATGGTAAAACCCCGCGTTTTCTAAACTGGTGACGGCACGCGACTGCTGACGATCCCGGAAGGAAAGATCAATGGCTAGAAAAACTTAACTGGCGGTGAGGCAGGGATTCGAACCCTGGGTACAACTTTAAGGTCGTACAACGGTTTAGCAAACCGCCGCCTTCGGCCGCTCGGCCACCTCACCGCGACAGCCGGCCGCCCCGCGAGGCGACCGACTCCACAGGATAACGCACAGAGGGCGAGAACGACTAGCGGCGTCCGCCCTTTTTCTTGCCCTTCTTGACCGCCTTCTTGGCGCTCTTCTTCACCGGGGCGCTCTTTTTCGCGGCCTTCCTGGCAGCTTTCTTCGGGGCCCTCTTGGCAGCTTTTTTCGCGGCCTTTTTGGGGGCAGCCTTCTTCTTGGCCGCGGCCTTCTTGGCGG
>JAYVMG010000407.1:0-2991 GCA_043759095.1 Acidobacteriota bacterium
GTGCAACGCTACAAGGCCTTCGAAATCTCCATTGGCAAGCGCATGTCGAACCACTGGCAGATGCAGGGGTCTTACGTCTGGTCGCGCCTCGACGGCGACCAGTTCGGCATCACCACGAACAGCACCACGGTCCGCAGCGTGTACGACTACACGAACCCCAACAACCTGATCGACTCCGTACGCAGCGGTGTCGGGGCGAACGACCAGCCTCACGCGTTCAAGCTCCTCGGCAGCTACCAAGCGCCCTGGGGCCTGAACCTCGGCGCGAACTACCAGGCGCTGAGCGGGCTGCCGATCGACCGCACCCTGACGGTGGCGCTCTCGCAGGGTTCGCGCGGCATTCCAGTTGAGTCGCGCGGCACCTACCGGGCGAGCGTCCTCAGCCTGCTGTCGCTGCGCGCCGAGAAGAGCGTGCGTTTCAGCGGTCACCGCGCATCGTTCGTGGCCGAACTGCACAACGTGCTCAACACGAGCGCGGGCCAGAGCAGCTACGGCGCGCTGACTCAGAGCTTCGCCAGCCAAGCCGCGTTCGACACGGCGCGCGCGAAGACGTCGTACTTCGGGCGCACGCAGGAAATTGTCGCTCCGCGCGTGCTGAAGATCGGCTTCAAGCTCGACTTCTGATTTCAGACTTCAGATTTCAGACTTCAACCTTCCCTCGGCCGGTCTCTGGAAACAGGGGCCGGCCCTTTTTGTTAGACTCGCGCGGCTGATGGTCCCTGGGCGGCGTCTCTTCGTCCTCTGCTACGCGGCGTCGGGAGCGGCGGCGCTCGTCTACGAGGTTACGTGGACACGGCTGCTCACCCTTCAACTCGGCCACACCGTCGCGGCAGCCAGTACCGTACTTGCCGCATTCATGGGCGGTCTGGCGCTCGGCGCCTGGCTCGCCGGCTCCTTCGACTCGCTCGCCCCGCGTGCGTCAGAGGGCGAGATCGCTCAGGACGCGCGCGGAACGGCCCTGCAGGCCTACGCGGGGCTGGAGATCGTGGCGGCGATAAGCGCGCTCCTGCTGCCCTTCGCGCTGGCCACCTCGGTGCCCGTGCTCGCCTGGGCGTACGCGGACGGCGCCGCACCCACGATGTTCGCAGTCGTGCGCGTTGCGATCAGCCTTGGTCTGCTTGGCATTCCGGCGGCCGCGATGGGTGCGACATTTCCAATCGCCGCCAGCTGGTATGCGCGAAACGCTGCGGACACGGGCGTGCTCTATGCCCTGAACACCGCCGGCGCGGCCGCGGGCGCGATCGCCGCCGGATTCTTTCTGATTCCGGCAGTCGGCCTTCGCGCGACCACCTGGGTCGGCGTCCTGCTGAACCTGAGCGCCGCGGCCGGCGCCTCCTGGCTGGCATCACGACGAGAAGAAGGAACCGCGGAGCTCGCAAAGACCGCAGAGGATTTTTTTTCCAAGAAAAAGAAAACCAAGCCTGATCCTCCGCGATCTCTGCGGTCTCCGCGGTTTCTTCCGATCGTGTCCCCGGCGCCGGTGCTCGCATGCACGGCGGCGGCGCTTTCCGGGTTCGTCGCGCTGATCTACGAAGTCGCCTGGACACGCCTTCTCGCGCTCGTCATCGGACCCACCACCTACGCGTTTGCGACGATGGCCGCGGCGTTCATCAGCGGCCTGGCGATCGGATCGGCGCTGGGCACTCGATTGGCACGCCGGGTCGACCGCCCTGCCATATGGCTGGCCGCGATGCTCGTCTCTTCTGCCGTCGCCGCCAGCGTCGCGGCCTGGATCACGGCGACGCGCATGCCGCTGATCGTGGCGGCGCAGGTCGCTGACCCGGACGCCGCGTTCATGCACGTGATCGTGACCCAGGCATTCGGGACGGCGCTGCTGCTGCTGCCGATGACGCTGGCGCTGGGCGCCACCTTCCCACTCGCGCTGGCCGTCGCCGGCCCCCTTCGCGCCTCCGGCGCTTCGGCGGGCCAAGGCGATCTGTCAACGATCGGCCGCGATGCTGCGCGCGTCTACACCGCAAACACGATCGGCGCGATCACCGGCGCGCTGGCCGCGGGCTTCGTCCTCGTGCCCGCGCTCGGCCTGCGCCTGACGTTCCAGACCGCCGCGGTCGTCGGCGTCCTCGGCGGCGCTGCGTGCCTGGCCATCGCCCTACGCGGACCAAGGACTCACGACCAACCACCAACGACCAACTGGGTGTGGCCCGCCAGCGTCGCCGTCGCCTCGCTCGCAGCAGTCCTGCTTCTGCCGGGGTGGGACCGCGAGCTGCTCGCGAGCGGCGCCTACAAGTACGCGCCGTACCTGGGCACGGACAACTTCGAAACGGTGCTGCGCGCGGGAACGCTTCAGTATTACAAGGAAGGCGCAGCAGGGACCGTCAGCGTCCGCCGGCTGACTGGAACGACGTCGCTGTCCATCGACGGCAAGGTCGACGCCTCGAACGCGGGCGACATGCTGACACAGCGGATGCTCGGCCTGCTGCCGACCCTCATCCACGGCCACGCGCAGGACATCTGCATCATCGGACTCGGCAGCGGCGTCACGCTCGGGTCCGCCCTCGCTTCAGGCCGCGTCGCACACGCGGACGTCGTGGAGATCTCGCCGGAAGTGGTGGAGGCGTCGCATTTCTTCGACCGTGAAAACGGGGGGGCGCTCTCCAAGGCGCAAGTCCGCCTGATTGTCGGCGACGGTCGATCGCATCTGCTGCTGACGCCGCGACGTTACGACGTGATCGTGTCCGAGCCGTCGAACCCGTGGATGGCCGGCGTCGCGTCACTCTTCACCCGCCAGTTCTTCGAAGCTGCGCGCGCGCGCCTGAAACCGGACGGCCTGCTCTGCCAGTGGGCGCACACCTACGACATGAGCCGGCAAGATCTGCAGTCGATCGTCAGGACGTTCGGCACGGTGTTTCCGCAGGGCACGCTGTGGATGGTGGGCGGAGGCGACCTGCTGCTGATCGGTGCGAGAGACGGCGGCATCGTCCCGCGACTGGCGGCCGTCGAAGCCGGAAGCCGGAACGGGACCGTCGCCTC
>JAYVMG010000408.1:0-7946 GCA_043759095.1 Acidobacteriota bacterium
CCTTCACCAGTTCCGGGATCACCGCCCCTGCCAGGGTGCCGCAGGTGATTACGCTGGAAAGCTTCCACCACAGCGATGCGTCGCCGCCCAGTTCCGGAATCATGAAGTACGAAACCACGTAGGTCAGGGCAATCGAAATAATTGAGGTCAGCCACACCAGGAAGGTCAGCGGATGTTCGTAATTGAACTTGTCCAGAGTGCTATAACGACTCCTGGCAATCGCTTCGTTGATGAAGTAAGAAAGTGCCGAACTGATCACCATCATCACGCGCATCACAAAGATCCACACCAGCAACTGCACCTGCACCAGCGGATTGCTCACCGCCAGCAGGATGAACGAGATCAGCGCCACGCCGGTCACGCCGTAGGTTTCGAAACCATCGGCCGAGGGGCCAACCGAGTCGCCGGCGTTGTCACCGGTGCAATCGGCGATCACGCCCGGGTTGCGCGCGTCGTCTTCCTTCACGTTAAATACGATCTTCATCAGATCGGCGCCGATGTCGGCGATCTTGGTGAAGATGCCGCCCGCGATGCGCAGCGCCGAGGCCCCCAGCGACTCGCCGATGGCGAAGCCGATGAAGCACGAGCCGGCGAGGTTACCCGGGATGAACAGCAGGATGCACAGCATCAGGAGCAGCTCGACGCTGATGAGCAGCATGCCGATGCTCATGCCCGCGCGCAGCGGGATGGCGTAAATCGGGAACGGCTTGCCGCGCAGGCTGGCGAACGCCGCACGCGAGTTGGCAAACGTGTTGACGCGGATGCCGAACCACGCGACGCCGTAACTGCCGGCGATGCCGACCAGACTGAACAGCAGGATGACGACGACCCGGTACGCCTCGAGATGCTGAAGCAGCCCGAAGTAGATCACCATGATCGCGCCGATGAACACTTCGAGCAGCAGGATGAACTTGCCCTGCGTCACGAGATACGTCTTGCACGTCTCGTAGATCAACTCGGAGACTTCCAGCATCGACGCATGCACCGGCAGCGCCTTGAGCTGCGCGAACGTCATCAGCCCGAACAGCAGGCCGAGCGCGCAGATGAGCAGGCCGCTCATCAGCAGCGTCCGGCCGTTCACGCCGTGAAAGTCGACCACCGACAGATCCGGCAGGATCAGGCTGGCTTCGCCACCCGCGTGAGCAGGAGCCGCCGCCGTCTGGGTCTGAGGCTGTCCGGCCTGCGCATGCATGGTCCGGGGCATCGCCAGCAGCGCGCCAAACAGGAGGATGCCGAGCGCCGGGACGACAAGCCGCCGCCGGAAGAAAGTCTGAACGGTCACAATCATTGAGCCTCGCGCAAAGGGGCGATTATATGCGTACCTTGGGCGGCAGCGCCATGCCGCCGGTCAAGAAAATCTTGATGCCGTCCTCGACCGAAATATCCGGAAACGTCGCCCGGTCTCGTTCCACGATGACGATATCGCCCAGATACAGGTTGTTGGTCGGGACGTACACCGCAAGCAGCGGTTCCGGCCCACGTCCCCGGTCGACGGTAAACTCCCGCGTCTGAAAGCCCAGCGCGTACCCACGCCGCGGATCCTCGATCATCACGACCCGCTTGAACCCCGATTCGTTATCCGGCGAAAACGCCGCGATGAGTTGCTTGACCGGCCCGTAGATGGTCCGAAACACCGGCACCTTCAAGAGCACCCCCTCGCCGACCGACAGCACCCGCCGGCCGATGACGTTGCGGGCCACCACGCCGACCAGCACGATCACCAGCGCCGTGGACGCCGTCCCGAGCCCCGGCAACCGACGACCCAGCACCCGGTCGTACAACGGCGTCGTCAACCCGTCGACGATATTGAAGATCCAGATCACCGCGGCGACGCTGATGAAGAGCGGCACCGTGACGAAGAACCCGGTGACGAAGCTCCGACGAAGCCACGGCATAGGAACCAATCGCGCGCGTCAGGCGCGCCACAACCAGATGACGACCGTCGCCGACAGCGCGAGGCGATACCAGGCGAACGCGGCCAGCGAGTGGTTCCCCAGGTAGCGGATGAAATACTTCACGGCCGCGTACCCGACGACCGCCGAACTCACCACACCGATCAGGAACAGCGGCGCGGCGTCGCCCATGCCCGCCTTCAGCAGCTTCGGCCCCTCGCTTGCCGCGGCGCCAAGAATCGCCGGAATCGCGAGCAGGAAAATGAACCGCGCCGCTTCGGCGCGCCGCAAGCCGATGAGCAGCGCCACCGTGATGGTCGCCCCCGACCGCGAGACACCGGGGATCAGCGCCACCGCCTGCGCACAGCCGATCAGAAACGCCTCTGCCAGCGTCAGCGAGCCCTCAGCCCGCGTCTTCGATCCGCTACGTTCGGCCACGAAGAACAACACGGCGCCCAGTGCGAGCGTCGCCGCCACCACGGAGGGCGTGCGCAGGTGGTCTTCAATCTGATGCTTGAAGAGCACACCGACGACGATCGCCGGGATCGTGCCGACGGCAATCAACCAGATCAGGCGCGCGTCCGGATCCGCCTTGTCGAACAGCCGCGGCAGCGCCGCGACCATGCGCGCGACCTCACCGCGGAAAAAAATCACGACCGCGATCAGCGTGCCGATGTGGCACGCCACGTCGAAGGCCATGCCGAACTTGTCGCCGTCGAAGCCGAACAACGCCCGCGCGAGAATCAGATGCGCGGAACTCGACACCGGCAGGAACTCCGTGAGTCCCTGCACCAGGCCGAGCAGGAGCGCTTGAAGAGTCGTCGGCATATCAGGTCTCAACTCTCAGGTCTCAGGTCTCAACGGCATCGCGCCTGAGACTTGAGCCTTGAGACTTGAGAGTTTATGAAGCTTTGGCTTTCCGCTGGGGCTTCTGCTTGCGCTGAGGCTGCTGCGACGCCACGGCAGGGCCGGCCGGCGCGTGCGCCCCGGCGCGCGTCGGCGCCGAGCCGCGCCAGAAGCTGATCGTGGCCGCCGCGATGAAGATGCTCGAGTAGGTGCCCGTGATGATGCCGACCACCATCGTGAACGCGAAGCCGTGCAGCACCTCGCCGCCGAAGAAGAACAGCGCGAGTGCCGTGAGCAGCGCCGTGCCGGCGGTGATAATCGTTCGGCTCAGCGTCTGGTTCACCGACGCGTTGATGACGGTGTTCATCGAGTCGCGCCGCATGCCGCGCAAATTCTCGCGGATCCGGTCGAAAATCACGATCGTATCGTTGGTCGAATAGCCGGTCATCGTCAGGATCGCGGCGACGACGTTGAGCGACATGTCGAAGCGAAAGAACGCGAGGAACGCGATCGTGATCAGCAGGTCGTGAATCGTCGCGACGACCGCGCCGACGCCGAAGCTGAACTGAAAACGGAATGCCAGGTACGCGAGGATCCCGAGGAGCGACAGCACGGTGGCCGCCAACCCCTTGCTCCGCAATTCCTGGCCGACCGCGGGTCCCACGATCTGCGTGCCCTTCTCGCTGAAGGCGCCGACACCACCCTTCGCGAGGGCGTCCACCACCTGCTGCTTCGTCTGGCTGAGCGACATGCCCTGCTCGGCGCCCACGTGCGGCACGCGGATCATCATTTGCCGGCGCGACGGGTCACCGAAGGTCTGGACGACGAGGTTCTCGCCGCCGCCCGGGAACGACTTGTCGAGCGCGGCGCGCACCTGCTGGACGGCGACGTTGTCGGTGAACTCCACGATCACCGCGGTGCCGCCGGCGAACTCGATACCGAGCGGAAGCCCCTTGGTCATCAGGACGCCGGCGCCGGCCAGGATGATGATCCAGGAGAGCGCAATCGCGTGCCACCGATAGCGCAGGAAGTCGAAGTTCGCGTCTCTAAAAATATGCATGGCTAGATGGACAGCGTCGAGACCTGGTGACGGCCCGACAGCGCGACGTCATACAGCGTCTTGGACACGAAGAGCGAGGTGAACAGGTTCGACGCGAGACCGAAAAACAGCGTCACGGCGAAACCGCGAATCGGCCCGGTCCCGAACTGGAACAGGAACGCGGCGGAAATGAGGGCGGAGATGTGTGTGTCGACCAGCGTCCAGAACACGCGGCTGAAGCCGGCGTTAATCGACGCGCGCACGCCGCGCTGCGCTTCGAGCTCTTCCTTGATGCGCTCGAAGATCAGCACGTTCGAGTCGACGCCGATGCCCATCGTCAGCACGAAGCCCGCGATGCCGGGCAGCGTCATCACCGCGCCGACGTAGGCCATCAGGCCGATCAGGATCACGAGGTTGAAGACCAGTGCGACGACGGCGTTGACGCCGGACAGCTTGTAGTAGACGAGCATGAACATCGTCACCAGCAGCAGGCCGACCACCGAGGCCGTCACGCCCGAACGGATCGAATCGGCGCCCAGGCTCGGCCCGATCGTCTGCTCGGCGAGATACGTGAGCGTGGCCGGCAGCGCGCCGGAGCGTAGGATCAGCGAGAGGTTCTGCACTTCTTCCGGCGTGAAGCTGCCGGTGATGCGCCCTTCGGTGTTGATCTTGCTCTCGAGCGTCGGCGCCGACTGCACGTGGCCGTCGAGGATGATCGCGAGCTGGCGGCCGATGTTTTCGCTGCTGACCTTCCCGAACTTCCGCCCGCCTTCGTTGCTCAACGTGAAGCTGACCGCCGGCCGGTTGTTCTCGTCCACCGACGCGCGCGCGTTGCGCAGATCCTGCCCGGTGACGGCCGCGACCTTCTTCACCATGTAGTAGATCGTGCTGGTGTCGCCCACGCCGCCGGCGCCCGCGCCGGGGACGATGTCCATCCCCTGGGGCAGCTGGCCGTTAACCATCAGCGCTTCCTTGGACGGCGACGGCGAGCCTTCAACAATCTTCAGCTCGAGAAGCCCGGGCGATCCGATGATGCCCTTCGCGCGCTCGACGTCGGTGACGCCGGGCAGCTGCACCAGGATCTGGTCGCTGCCCTGCTGCGCAATGCTCGGCTCGGCGACGCCGAGTTCGTTCACGCGGCGTTCGATCGTCTGGCGCGCCTGCACGACCGCCTCGTCTCGCAGGTTCACCTGGATGTTCGGCTTCATCGTGAACGTATAGCTGCCGTTCACGCCGGCGCCGCGATCGAAATTCGCCGACACTTCGTTGGCGGCCGTCCGGAACGCGGCGTCCTGCGCGGGCGGGACGCCGTCGACTTTGAAATGGACCGCATCGGGCGCGTCCACGTTCGTCACCGGGATGTTGCGCGTCTTGAGCTCTTCGCGCAGACGCTCCATCTCCTGCTCGGTCACCAGCCGCAGCGCGTCGTCGGTCTGGACGCGGAGCTCGAGGTGGACGCCGCCTTTGAGATCCAGGCCGAGCTTGAGTTGCTTGTCCTGGAGCCAGCCGGGCGACGGCAGCACGTGGTAGCGCGCGGCCAGGATCGGATACACGCCGAGCCCGAAAAACAGCACGAAGACGGCGAGGACGGTAAGGACCCTCCAGCGAAGGTTCGACATATTCTTTTCGTTTCGTTAAGGGTTCGGCGACTCGACAACCGGTGGCTGACCCTGAATCCCGCCGATGGCCGCTCTCGACACCTTGATATTGATCTTGTCGGCCACCTGCAGCTGGACGCTCTGATCGTCCAGCTTCATGATCTGGCCGAAGATCCCGCTCGTCGTGATGACCTTGTCGTTGACTTTCAGGTTGTCGAGAAACTCCTGCACCTTTTGCTGCTTTTTCTTGCTCGGGAGCAGGATGATGAAATAAAAAATCGCAAAAATCAGGACGAATGGGACAACCTGCAGGAGAGGGCTTCCGCCCTCGGCGAGCATGCCCATGGCAAACAGGGAATCGGCAGCGAACATCATCATGAATCGTGGGGTCGGCGGGACAAGCTTTGGTGGAGCGCTAGCCTGAAACTTTCAAACCGCCCAAACGCTATAGCGTCCCTAATCTGCCGCAGAGTGTCAAGGTAAAAGTGTAAGTTATGCAACGTGTTAAGGGTTGACGAGTTGATCTCGTTGGCCTGAAACAGGTGGCGCAAATAGGCTCTCGAACATGTGCGGCACGTGTAACAGCCGCAGGCCGGATCGAGCGGCCGATCGTCCTCCGCATACCGCGCATTCTTGATGTTGATTTTGCCCACGCTGGTGAACAGCTGGCCGTTTCGCGCGTTGCGGGTCGGCAGCACGCAATCAAAAAGGTCGATGCCGCGGGCGACCGACTCGACCAGATCCTCCGGCGTCCCCGTCCCCATCAGATAGCGCGGACGGTCCTCGGGCAGGAACGGCGTCGTGCGCGACACGATGTCGTACATCTCGGCCGGCGGCTCGCCGACGCTGAGACCGCCAATCGCGTAGGCCTCGAAGGCGATCTCCACCGTCTGCCTGGCGCTCTCCTCGCGCAGCCCCGGAAACACACTGCCCTGCACAATGCCGAACTGCGCCTGACCCGGATTGCTCACCGTGACGCCGGGCGCCAGTCCGTCGCGGAGCGCCAGGAAACGGTCGCGCGCGCGGCACGCCCAGCGCAGCGTCCGCTCCATCGAGCGCCGCGCCAGATCCTCGGGTGACGGATACGCCAGACACTCGTCGAGCACCATCGCGATGTCGGAGCCGAGTTGCGCCTGAATGTCGGTAGCCTTCTCGGGCGTCAGCGAATGAGACGAGCCGTCGAGATGCGACCGGAAGTGCGCGCCCTGCTCGTCGATCGTGCGGCGGTTCGACAAGCTGAACACCTGATAGCCGCCGCTGTCGGTCAGAATCGGTTTCGACCAGCCGATGAACCGATGGAGGCCGCCGCGCCGCGCGATCACATCGTCGCCTGGACGCAGGTAGAGGTGGTAGGTGTTGCTCAGCAGAATCTCGGCGCCGAGCCCCTCGAGATCGCGATGCGTCACACCCTTCACCGCGCCCTGCGTGCCGACCGGCATGAACGCCGGCGTCTCGACATAGCCGTGTGGCGTCGACATGCGCCCGCGCCGCGCGCGACCGTCGGTGTGGGTGAGGTGAAACCCGAATACAGACATCTGCGCGAACAGTTTACAATCGCCACAGCAAAAGCGCGCCACCACGGAGGACAGGTGACCTCTTCCTCCGGGTCCTCGGTGTCCACTGTGGTGGAGAGTTGATTCACGTGAAGAAGCTTCGAATCGGGATCATCTACGGCGGCCGTTCCGGCGAACACGAGGTGTCCCTCGCGTCGGCGGCAGCGGTCTTTCAAAATCTCGATCCCGCCCGATACGAGGCGACCGCCATCCGGATCGAAAAGGATGGCCGGTGGACGCTGCCACCCGAACCGCCGAAGGTGATGAAAGCCGCGGACGTGATCAAGGGCGCACTGCCGGCGCCCGACAACGCACCAGCCGCACACCCGATCGCGTACCCGGGCGGGAACACATTGATGACCGGGAGCACCGGCGTGAAGCTCGACGTCGTGTTCCCGGTCCTCCACGGCCCCTATGGCGAGGACGGCACCGTCCAGGGACTGCTCGAGCTCGCCAACGTGCCGTACGTCGGCGCCGGCGTGCTGGCGTCCGCGGTCGGCATGGACAAAGCCGCCATGAAGCTGGTGTTCGCCGCCAAGGGCCTGCCGATCTGCGACTACGAAGTGGTGCTCAAGCGCGATTGGCAGCGCGACGAGCGGGCGATTCTCCAGACGGTCGTCACGCGCCTCGGCTTCCCGGTGTTCGTGAAACCCGCCAACCTCGGATCGAGCGTCGGCATCTCGAAGGCGAAGCACGTCGCCGAGCTGCGGACCGCGATCGAGCTGGCGGCGCAGTTCGACCGCAAGATCGTCATCGAGGCGGCGGTGCCGCAAGCGCGCGAGATCGAGGTTGCCGTTCTCGGCAACGACGACCCCGAGGCGTCGGTGCCGGGTGAGATCATCCCATCGGGTGAGTTTTACGACTACGACGCGAAATACGTCAGCGACAACTCGCGCACGGTGATCCCCGCGCAGATCGACGAGACGCGCACCGCTGAAGTGCGCGCGCTGGCCATCCGTGCGTTCAAGGCCATCGACGGCGCCGGCATGGCGCGCGTCGACTTCCTGCTCGCCGGCGA
>JAYVMG010000409.1:0-2988 GCA_043759095.1 Acidobacteriota bacterium
AGCGGGCCTTAGCGTGGTTACGCGCGAGCCGCGCGGGTTACTACGACCCACCCGACGTCGTTCACAGACGATCCACTGGACTGCGGACACCCAGCGCCCCTCGGTTGAGGACGTGCAAGTATGTCATCGTCGTGCTCACGTCCTGATGCCCGAGCAGTTCCTGCGCGGTGCGAATGTCGTAACCGTCTTCGAGCAGGTGCGTCGCAAATGAGTGCCGAAACGCGTGAGGACTCACCCGCTTGGTCAGACCAGCCCGCCGCACGGCCTCCGCCACCGCTTTCTGGACGACCGTCTCGTGCAGGTGATACCGCGACGGCGCACCCCACCGCGGATCGCGGCACATGCGTGAGGCGGGAAACACAAACTGCCACGCCCAGTCCGTCGACGCATTCGGATACTTCCGATCGAGCGCGAACGGCAGGACAACACGCCCCGCCCCGTGCGCGAGATCGTGCGCGTGCTGGCGCTTCACCGCCTGCAAGTGCGCCTGCAGCCGCTCCCTCACCGCCACCGGCAGCATCGTCCGACGGTCCTTCTGTCCTTTGCCACGGCGCACCACGATCTGATGCCGGTCAAAGTCGACGTCCTTCACCCCAGCTCGAGGCACTCCTGGATCCTGAGACCGGCGCCATAGAGCAGCACGACGACGACCCAGACCGTGCCGGTCACCTGTTTCATGACCGCGGCGACTTCGTCGCGGCTGAGCACGACCGGCAAGCGACCCGGCACACGCGCCCGCGGAACCTGTCCGATCGCGCCGACTTCCATCTCGAGCACGTGCCGGTACAGGAAGAGCAACGCGCTCAGCGCCTGATTCTGGGTCGACGCGCTCACGTGCCGCCGCACCGCAAGCCACGTCAAGAACGTGGAGATCTCCGGCGCGCCCAGCGTCGTGGGATGCGCCTTCCCATGAAACACGACATACCGCCGGATCCAATGGACGTACGCCTCCTCGGTCCGGCGACTGTAGTGTCGGGCGCGAATGGCGTGCCGGACGCGATCCAGAAGCTTTGGCGGGGATCCGCCAGCTGGCACCGAGTCATGGGACGGCGATTGATCAACCATTCGGTGTCTGGCCTCCCTCCAAGGGCCGTGCCAAAGCGCATGGGTCAAGGTGAATCAACCAGGGTGAGCGATCGACGCGGCGAACCTGATTTCGTGATGCAACAGCTGCACGCTCAACGGCCGTCCGGTGTGCAGAACCTGCATCGCCTTTCGCTGCTATACTCGCGCACGGATGTTCTTCCGCGGACAAATCATCGGGAAGTACAAAGTGCTGTCGACGATCGGGAGCGGCGGCTTTGGCACGGTCTACCTCGCGGAAGACACCTGGATCGACAAGAAGGTCGCGCTCAAGGTCCCGCACAAACAGAGCGTCGATTTCGGCGAACTGCTGCGCGAACCGCGGCTGCTCGCCAGTCTCAATCACCCGAACATCGTCACCATCCTGACCGCCGAGAAGCAGGAGAACGTCTTCTTCATCGTGATGGAGTTCGTGCCGGGCGAAACGCTCGAGACGATCATCGCGCGCGACGGCCCGCTCGACGTGGCGCGAGCGCTCGATTACACCTGTCAGATCAGTAACGCGGTGGACCACGCGCATAAGCAGGGCGTGCTGCACCGCGATCTCCGCCCGTCGAACGTGCTGGTCGCCGACAGCGGCATGCTCAAGGTCGCCGACTTCGGCACGTCGCGCTTTCTCGAGATCGCCGCGCACGGCACGACCGTGATCGGCAGCCCGCCGTACATGGCGCCCGAGCAGTTTCACGGCAAGGCCGTGTTCGCCTCCGACATCTACTCGCTGGGCGTGACGATGTACCAGATGATGACGGGCGTGCTGCCGTACGACACGCCGTCGCCGGCTGACCTCGAACGCCTGATGAAGGGCGAGTTGCTCACCGCGCCGCGACTGAAGAACCCGAAGATCCCCAAGTCGATCAACGACATCGTGCTGAAGGCGATGGCGCCGGAGATTCACGCGCGCTATCAGCGCGCCGGCGATCTGCTGGACGATGTGCTGGCGGCGCGATCGACGAGCTCGCGCCGGACGCCGCGTACACCGGCGTCCTCGTCCGCCACGCCCGACGCGCCGGAGCCGGTGGTCGGCGACGGGTTTGCCCAGGACATCCACCTCCGCCTCAAGGCTCGCGAAGCGCCGCAACCGCGCTTCTGCTGGCACTGCCGCAAGCCGCTGCACGCCCGATCCGATCGCTGCCCATTCTGCGGCGAGGCGCAATAGCACCCGGCCGAAGCGGCGCAAACGATCAGCGGCTGACGGTCACGATGTCGAATGCGATGCGCAGTTCGTCCTTGACCTTCACCGCGCCTCCCGCGATGCTGATCGGCTGAATTCCGAAGTCGCGCTGACGAATGGACATCGACCCCCGATAGTGGCCGTCGCGCAAGGTCACGATCCCGCTGACCGGACGCGACACGCCATGAAGCGTCAGCGCGCCGGCGACGCGCCATCGGCTCGGACCCTCGGGTGTGATCCGTTCGGACACGAAGTGAATCGTCGGATATTTCGCGCTGTCCAGTACGCTGGGGCCGTGCATCCGCGCCGCCACGTCCGCCCGCTTGTCGGCTGACAAGCCGGGGTCCATCACGGTCAGTTCGGCGGACTTCACGAACAGCTCCACCAGAAGATCGCCATCATCGTTGATGCGGCCGTCAGCGATCGGCGCGCGAATCACGTGGTTGTCGGCCAGTGCTGAAAACAGTCCGGATTTATCGACCAGCACGTCCAGTGTCGAGTGCGCCGGATCGATGGCGCGGCCCTCCGCTCGTAAGGGCGCCTCGCCCGCCACACCGAACAGGGTCGCCAGCAAGACTGCGATCCAAACGAACATGAACACGCTCCTGACTCAGAAACGCAGAACGAGCCCGCCGGACGTCACGATGTTGTGCACCCGCCCGCCGGGGGTGGAAATCGAAAACGTGCGCGCACCGGTGTAGAGATCCCGCACCTCGGCACGGAATCCCAGCCAT
>JAYVMG010000410.1:0-7935 GCA_043759095.1 Acidobacteriota bacterium
GACTTTCCCGCCCTGCGTCACCCATGACGCCTGCAGGTTGTCGAAGTTGTCGAGCACGATGCGCGCGATCGCCAGCGTGCGCAGGTAGTCGATGCCGGTAGCTTCGGACCCCGCCAGCTCGGTGTGATCCGGCTGATAACTCCAGGTGATGAACGCCGTGAAGCCGCCGGTCTCGTCCTGCAGCGCGCGTAGACGCAGCAGATGTTCGAGGCGCTCTTCGTCCGTCTCCACCGTGCCGTACATCATCGTCGCCGTCGTGCGCAGGCCGGCGCGGTGCGCGTGGCGCATCACGTCGAGCCACTCGTCGGAGGTCGCCTTGCCGTAGCAATGCAGCGCCTGACGCACACGGTCGACGAGGATTTCGGCGCCGCCTCCGGGAATGCTGTCGAGCCCTGCGGCGATCAGGCGATCGATCACGGCCGGCACGGGGAGTTGCGAAAGCCGCGAAATATGGATCACTTCCGGCGGCGACAGCGCATGCAGCTTGAAGTCGGGATAACGAGTCTTGATCGCGCGGAAGAGATCTTCGTACCAAGTCAGCGGCAGATCGGGATTGTGACCGCCCTGCATCAGAACCTGAACGCCGCCCACCGCGATCGTCTCGTCGATCTTCCGGAACAGCTCCTCGAAACCGAGCACGTAGCCGTCCGGCGATCCGACATCGCGATAGAACGCACAGAAGTTGCACTTGGCGACGCAGACATTCGTGTAGTTGACGTTGCGATCGATGATGTAGGTGACGAGGCGGTCCGGATGCTTGTGCGCGCGGATGCCGTCGGCCAGCTGGCCGAGCAGCGACGTTGGCGCGTGGCGGTACAGCGCGAGCGCCTCGTCTGCCGAGACGCGCTTCCCTGCCCGTACGTTGTCAGCCAGCTCCGTGATGGTCAGCATGATAGAAACGCAGCGTACCGTCGAACGACGCGAGGCCCCGCTCGGTCGCGTACTCGTAAAACAGCCGGAGCCCGGCGAGTTCGTCGGCGCCGAGGACGTACCGGATATTATCGCGCAGGTAGCGTTTCGCCACAGCCTGGCGCGCCGGGTCGTTCGGATAGTAGGCGCGCGCCACGCCATCGGAGTCCGCGACGCCTTCATCCCGGGACCGCTGCAGGACGCCGACGTCCTCGGGGCTCAGAGCGTCCGCCCAGCCGGCCCAGACCGCGTACACGAACGGCAGACCAGTCGTTTCCGTCCAGAGCTGACCAAGGTCGATCTTCTGAATTGTGGATTGGGGATCCAGGAACAGCGCGTTGTCCCCGATGATCAGCGCCGCGTCCGCTCGCGTCAGCATCGCGCCAAGATCCGGCGCCATCGGCACGGGCTCCGGCGAAATGCCGAACACGCGGCGCGCGAGGATCGTCGCCAGCGCGACTGACGTCCGCGAACTGGTGTCCATGGCGATTGATCGGATGTCGCGAGGCTCGACGCAGGTGTAGATCGCCACGGACGCGACCGGCCCGCGCGACGTCACAGCGGGACCGGGAACGAACGAGTACGGCTGCGGACCACGCAGGTATTCGATGGAGGGGATCAGCCCGACGTCAATGGCATGCGCGTGCAGTAGATTGCTACATTCCGAGGGGATGTCGTAGCGCAGATCGAAACGCGGATGCTGCTCGAGGCCGTACACGAGCGGACGCGCATTGAGGTACTCGACGGCGCCGAGCCGGACACGAGCCGCCGAGCTCACGCGCGCGTGTCCTGAGCCTGTCGATGGACGACGACGTCGAACCGGCCGTTGCGCTCGACCGGTTCCTGTCCCGCCGCGATGATGTTGCGACGGATCTCTTCGAGCGGCGCGCGGCGGCGGCCCTCCGTCGTCTCGTCCTCGGCAGACACCGCGTCCACATCGTCGGCGCCAACCGTGAGCGCGACCTGCGCGAGTTTCGGGCCATACAGCGCCCAGTCCACTTGAATCGACGGCACGTTGTCGACCACGAGGCGCGCGAGCGCGATGTACTTCACGTCCTCGAAGCCAGTGGTCGGCGCTGCGGCGCTCATCCGGCGCGGCAGCGGCGCGAATGCGCGCACGGACGTGACGGCGCGCTGCAGATCGGCGACCGCGCTCAACAACGTCATCGGATCGCCGGGCGGCGCCTGATCCACGGTCAGCCGCGCCAGCGACAGTCCTGCGAGCGTGACGGCTTCGATCGACGTGCGCGGATCCTGCAGACGGTCCATCGGCGCGTCAGCCACGAGTTCGAGGCCCGCAGCGCGCAACTCCTCGAGCAACGCACGCAGCGTGACGCCGTCCTTCACAGACAGCCGCTCGAGGTCGGCGAGCGAAAATCCGGTGACCGTCGCCCCTGCCGCAACTGCGGCAACTTCGTGCACGCGCGCCACCGCTGCGGCGCGGCTGACCGGCACGCCGACGATGCGCAGCTCGCCCGCGGCAGGCGGGCGCGAGACCGCTGCGCCAACGTCAGCTGACGCGCCCGCCACGCGGACGAAGGTGGTCTTGGCGCCGTGACGCTGACGCCGCGCGTCATCGGCGCGCATGCCGAGGCTGATGATGTCGTGCGTGGTCGCGAGGCTGGTCAATTCCGCGGCGGAGATCACGAGTGCAGAACGTTGATGGTGTAGGCCACGGACTCGACGAGGTTGCCGAGGTCGTACACCTCGACACAATACGTGCCGGGGACCGTGACCGTACCGGACAGTTGGATGGACGCGCCAGCCACGGCCGAGATGTGATCGATGATGGTGCAGCTGCCGAGGCCGTACGTGCCGACGCCGATGCCGACGGCCGCGCCCGGTTGGAGGCTGGTGAGGCTGACCCTCAGTCCGCCAATATCGGTGACGGTGAACGAGTGCGTGTTCGCGCCGAGCACGAGCAGCGTGTCGCTGAACACTTCCGCCGTGACCGGAACGACCGGCGTCGGTGTGGCTGGCGCGATCGGGTCGCCGCAGCCGGCCGTAACCAGAGCCACGCCGAGGGCCGCCGCTGCAAGAATCCGCTTCATCATCTCTAGTCTATGACACGGGTGGACCGAAGACCAACCCGATCCCCACGGCGATAGCCAGGGCCAGCGCCCATCCAATCACGCACACGGCGACGGCGCGGGCCGTGCTCTTGTAGTCCAGCGCCTGGCGAACAGCCACGACCATCGCCACGAGCATCCAGACCGCGGTGACGGTAAATGCCGGGATGGCCGCGCCTGGCACGACGCCGAAAATCCGGAGCATGCCCGGCGCTGCCGAAAATCCGATCGTTCGCAGCAGCTCGCCGACGTCGGATCGCGTATCCGGTTCGGGGAGCAGCCTGACACCAATTTGATACGTCAGCAGCGCCCACGACGCCCACGCGATCAGCGACAGCGCGCTGATGAACACCATGGTCCTGAGAGAGCCGTTGCCCAAACCGTAGGCGCCGACACCGGCGCCCACACTGGATAGGACGACGACGAGCATCGCCTGGCCGGTGGCGGAGCGATCGGCCTCGACTTCCTCATAGGTGACGGGGTCGAGCGCCATGGCGCCGATGAGCCTCATGATGAAAGGCGTCGTCGAGGGTGTGGTTGCCATGGTGCGATCTCTTGCAAGGAGCCTGCTGTCCGCAGGCCACGAAACAGGCCGGTTATTGCGGCGCAGAGGTCTGCGCGTGAAACACGAGCGCGCTGACGGCGATGCCGGCGAAGACCAGAGCGACGCGGAGGCGCATCATGGCCCCAAGGTATGCCTCAGCGGGCCGCGGGCGCAAGCGGACACGATCTGCCGTGTAGGAGCCTCAGGGCGTTGCCCGAGTCGACATCGAACGCGTCTCCCCCGTCATCACACTCCACATCCGGCGGGGAGGTGACGGGGTTTGCTCCGGAAGGGGTCGCCTGCCCCTGCAGCGTGGACCTCTTGTACGCCATTTGGTGACTTAAGTCTGCCAATTCAAGGTATTCCTGCCGTTCCAATATGCACGGGCTGTTACGCTCTTTGAAAATGCTCACCATTTTGCGTAATTCATAGGTTCGTCGAGCTTGGCGCTTCTCATGCACCAGTGCCAGCAAGACTGACGACACGCGCGGTCGTAGAGCGACACAAACAACGCGGTTTCAACTTTCAGTCCGTGGTGGGAGCATCCGCGACCGCACCAGCGGGTTGAGTAACCAAGGGGAGAGTCTGTAATGGTCACAACGAAAATCGGCGCTTTCATCGTCGCGCTTTTCTGCGCAATCGGATTACTGGCGTTGCCGAACACGGCGGCAGCGCAGGCAACTGGGATGATCACAATCATCAACCAAGTTGTCCCGTTTACTTCCACCCTGGGTGGTCTCGTTTCTCCGATCACTAACCCGTGCACGGGAATACCGGTGGACATCACGGGTTTGACCAACGTCACATTGATGGCGAACGCCAACGCCACGGGCGGAATCACTCTCAAACTGAGCGCGGTCACCAAGGGCCAAGGCGTCGAGCAAGGCACGGGCTTCGTCTACTCCTTCTCCGAGAATACCCAGGCCACTTTCATCACGTCCGCGGGCGTGCGGTCTGATCAAACGTTGACCGAGAAGCTCAGGCTCAGAGGTGCGGGGGCTCTCGACAACTGGGACGTCAAGGAACTGATCCACGTCACAGTCAACGCCGACGGCTCGATGACGTCCAGCGTGGACAACCTCACGGCGGTGTGTCGCGGCTGATCGACTCAGGTTGGCGGCGCCCCGCCGCTTACAGGATAAACACTGCTGGACCGCGACCTGCTCTGGGCGCGGTCCAGCCTCGCTCCGCCCATTCCCATTCCTGAGCGTTGAAACAGCGTCGGTCTCCAACGGCCGATTCATCATCCTGGTTCGGGTAACGCCGGATGCGGTTCATGGCGCAGAAGTAATACGGCTAATGGGTCGTTACGTAGACAAACACGAGACTCGTTACGGCGATCGCGAACACTCCCACGGGCGGCTCAGCGGTCCTCCAGTTCGAAGCGCCGCCGAACACGCGAACGACGGCGACCAGTAGCAGCGATAACGCGAATCCCCATGGACCCACATTGATCGTGATAATCCACAACAGTCCGAGCACGCCGTCATGACCGGGCTTTGTCCAGTATGCCTGTGTGATGACCAAGGCCTGTACGACAGCGAGAAGGAACAGAGGCGCGTTTAACGCGACGATCGCGCGCATCAAAGTACGTCGATTGTCCGAATCCGAATACAGACGACCACGTCTGGCCAAACGTCGTTCGTCGGAGTCCCTCTTCATCACCTCTACCAATGGCGATCTCATTGCCGACTCAAGGCTCGAACTGCGGTCAGTGCCGCTCGATTGAGCCGACGATCGAAGCTCGAAAAGCGCGTCTCGGCTGGGCCGCCGTCACGCGCGATCTGCAGGAAGGTCGCGAGATGAATGCTGTCGAATCCACGCAGCTGATAGCGTTCGGCAAGCTCCCCTGCGGCGCGGCACAAGCCCATCGTCGGCTCGACGACCGCGTAACTGGACCAGTCGGCATCAAAGTCGCGTTTCACTGACCGGAACTCGGCTGCCGTGATGAGGCCCTCGCGACGCCGGCGCGCGAATGCAGCGCGCGCCTCGGCATACGACACCGCTGACGTCGCAGCGGACGAGGCCTCAGCCATGTCCTGCCGCACTTCGTCGCTGCCGTTCTCCACGACATACAGCTTCAGCAAGCTGCTGGTGTCGAGATACAGCGTCACCGGCGGTCTTCCAGTACCGCGTCCGACATCGGCTGCCCCTTGAGGACGGGCGGGTTCTTCGAGCCGGTCGGCTTGCCGCCGCTCCATTGCACGCGCCCCTCGGCGACCAACCGATGCAACCACGCCAGATCGTCAGGCGCCTCGACCGGCGCCAGCGTCGCGATCGGGCGCCCTCGTTCGGTGACCGTGAGACGCGCGCCGGCGCGCACGCGTTTGAGATGGTGACTGAGCCGATTCTTCAGATCGCGAACGCCCACTGAATTCATAGCGCCACCTTGTAGCCACAATTATACTACGATGTAGCCCCATGATCCTCCCCGTAACCCGCGCCGCTATCGAACGGATCCACCCTGTTATCGCGCCACACATTCGACGGACGCCCATCGTCATGGTCAGCGGTGCGGACTTCGGCCTGCCGCCGTTCTCGATCACGTTCAAGCTCGAACAGCTGCAGCACGCCGGCTCGTTCAAGACGCGCGGCGCGTTCGCGAATCTGCTGACGCGCCATCCACCGAAGGCGGGGGTCGTCGCCGCGTCTGGCGGCAACCATGGCGCCGCGGTCGCGTACGCGGCGATGAAGCTCGGCCTGCCGGCGCGGATCTTCGTGCCGACGGTCTCGTCCCCCGCCAAGATCGATCGCATCCGCTCCTACGGCGCGGACCTGACCGTCATCGGCGAACGATACGCGGAGGCGCTGGCCGCGAGCATCGAATGGAGCAAGTCGTCCGGCGCGATGCCGGTTCATGCCTTTGATCAGGTTGAGACGATGGCAGGCCAGGGTACGCTGGCGCTCGAGTTATCTGAACAGGAGCCGGAACTCGACACCGTGCTTGCCGCGGTCGGCGGCGGCGGACTGATCGGCGGGATCGCCGCCTGGTACGAATCGAAGACACGCATCATCGCCGTCGAGCCCGAAGGCGCGCCGACGCTGGCGGACGCGCTCAAGGCCGGAAAGCCAGTCGATGCGCCGACCGGCAGTGTCGCCGCGGATTCGCTCGCGCCGAAACGCGTCGGCGAGCTGATGTTCCCCATCGCTCAAGCGCACATCGACCGCGTCGTGCTGGTCACAGACGAAGCGATCCGGGACGCGCAGCGGATGTTGTGGGAAGGATTGCGGCTGGTCGTCGAGCCGGGCGGCTGCACCGCCTTCGCGGCGGTTTTGTCCGGCGCGTATCAGCCCGCGAACGGCGAGCGGGTCGGCGTCGTCGTCAGCGGCGCGAATACGACGGCGGTTACTTTCGGAGCGTAGCGAAGATCTCCGCGGCGCGACGGCCGGCGGCTTCGGTCGTCACCACGCGCTCGGGCCACTTGCGCGTGTAGCCTTCCGACGCCCACTTCTTCGTCGCGTCGATCCCCATCTTCCCGCCGTACGCCGGCAGATCCGATGCATCGTCCAGATCGTCGACAGGGCCTTTCGTCATCTGGATGTCGCGCAGCGGATCGTAGTGCGTGCCGACGATCCAGGCGACCATGCTGAGATCGTGGACGTCCACGTCCTTGTCCACGACGATGATCGTCTTCGAGAACATCAGCTGACCGAGTCCCCAGAATGCGTTCATGATCTTGCGCGCGTGGCCTGGATACCGCTTGTCGATCGAGACCAGCACGAGGTTGTGAAAGATCCCCTCGGCCGGAAAATGCATGTCCACGATCTCGGGCAGCGTCTTGCGGATCATCGGCAGGAAGATCCGCTCGCTTGCGAGGCCGAGATACACGTCTTCCATCGGCGGAATCCCGACGACCGTCGTCAGGTACGTCGGCTTCTTGCGTCGCGTGATGCAGGTGATGTGGAAGACCGGAAAATCGTCCGGCTGTGAATACAGGCCGGTGTGATCTCCGAACGGTCCCTCACGACGGCGCTCCCCGGGCTCCACATATCCTTCGAGCACGATGTGCGAGCTCGCCGGCACTTCGAGATCGACCGTCACGCATTTCACGAGCTCGATGCGCTTGCGTGACAGGAATCCACCAAGCAGCAGTTCGTCGAGCCCCTCCGGCATCGGCGCCGTGGCGCAGTACGGCAACACCGGCTCGGCGCTGAGCGCGACGGCAACCTCCAGCCGCTTCCCCATCTTCTCGGCCACACGGTGATGCTGCGCGCCACCTTTGTGCCGCTGCCAGTGCATGCCGGTGGTGCGGCCGTCGTACACCTGCATGCGGTAGGTGCCGATGTTGCGCACCCCCGTCTCGGGGTCCTTTGTAAACACCAACGGGAACGTGATGTATTTCCCGCCATCGTCTGGCCAGCACTTGAGGATGGGGAGCGAGTCGAGCGAGCCGTTCTTGTCGACGATCTCCT
>JAYVMG010000411.1:0-2982 GCA_043759095.1 Acidobacteriota bacterium
GGTCCCGGCGCGCAGATCGGCGACGTTGTCCGGCACACGGCGATCGAGCGCGAGCATCAGTCCGAACGCGAGCTCGGCGACCGCAATCGCGTTCTTGCCTGGGCAATTCGACACGTAGATGCCGCGCTTCGACGCGGTCGCCACATCAACGGTGTTGTACCCGGCCCCGGCGCGCACGACCAGCGACAGCGCGCCCGCCTCGAGCATCGCCGCCGTCACCACTGTGCTGCGGACCACAAGCACGTCAGCCTTCGTGTCGCACACCGCCTGCGTCAGGGCATCGTCTTTCAGATCCGGCTGATAGACGACATCGCAGCCAGCGGCCTTGAGGCCGTCGATCCCACTCTGTTCGAATTTATCGGCGACTAGAACCTTCATATAAACGGGCCACAGAGTCACGGAGTCACAGAGATTCATGATTGACATGCGTCCGACGCTGGTCTCGATTTCTCTGTGTCTCGGTGACTCTGTGGCTATTCCTCTTTCGTTAAATGAGATGAACCAGCAATCCGTCTCGGAGTTTGGGTTCGAACCACGTGGACTTGGGCGGCATGATCTCGCCGGCATCCGACACGGCCATCAGGTCGGCCACGCTCACCGGAAACAGCGAGAACGCCACCGCGGCTTTGCCCGAGTCAACAAGCTGCTCGAGTGCCGTGGCGCCGCGCGCGCCCCCGACAAAATCGATCCGCTTGTCCGTACGCACGTCGGCGATCTTCAGCACCGGCGCCAGCAGACCCTCCTGCAGCACGCTGACGTCGAGCGAGCCGATCGGATCGGACGCGTCCGGCGCCACCCGCGGCCGCAGCGTGCGCCACGCGCTGCCGAAGTACATCGCGATGTCGCCGCGCTTCGCCGGAGAGGCAGGGCCCGGCGCGACATCGAACCGTTCATGCACGGCCTTCAGGAAATCGTCAGATGACAGACCGCCGAGGTCCTTCGCCGTACGGTTGTACGAGAGGATCTGCACCTGGTTGTGCGGGAATGCCACCGCCAGCATCGTGCCGGCATCGGCGCCGTCGCCGAGCGATGTACCGGGGACGCCACGATCGCGCATCTCGGTGCGCGCGCGCGCCGCGCTCGCCGCGCGGTGATGACCGTCGGCGATGTACAGCGCCGGAATCCTGCCGACCGCGGCCACCAGCGCATCGCGATCCGCGCCACCGACGCGCCACAGTGTGTGGCGCACCTGATCCGGCGCGGTGAAGTCAATGATCGGTGTGCCGGCCGTCACCTTCGCGGCCACCCGATCGATCTCGTCGGCTGCGCGATACGTGAGGAAGACCGGCCCGGTCTGCGCGCCCAGCGCCAGCATGTGCTTCGTGCGATCGTCTTCCTTGTCGCGGCGCGTGCGCTCGTGCTTCTTGATGATGTCGCGGTCGTACTCGTCGATCGAGAAGCAGGCGGCGAGGCCCGTCTGGATGTGGTCACCCATCTGGAGCCGATAGAAGTACACGCTCGCCTCATCTTCGACGGCGAGCGCGCTGGTCCGCAGCGTCGCAAAATTTGCGGCCGCGCGGGCATACACCGCGTCCGCGTAGGGATCGCTGCCGGCGGGCAGCTCGATCTCCGCGCGAGACACGTGAAGGAAACTCAGCGGGTTGCCCTCGGCCAGCGCTCTGGCCTCGTCTGTACTGACGACGTCGTAGGGCACGGCTGCGATGCGGGATGCATTGACTGCGTTCGGACGCAGCGCACGAAATGGATGAAGCGTCGCCATGGCGCTCAAATTATATGGCACCCGCCGTCGCGCTTCGCGCTGTGGCGGGGGCTTCGCGCGTCAAAAGAGCGTCAGTGGGCGTTCGCGGTCGGGTTCGCGCGCTTGGCGGAGAGTGCGGTCATCGCGCGATCGCGCGCGGCCTCGAACGCGACCATCTGAGCCGCCGGCACGGGATCCGCGGGAGGCATCGAGCGGTGCGCGGTCACGGGGTTGATGAAGCCGCCGTTCTTCTTCAAGCGGTAGTCGAGATGCGCGCCTGTGGCGAGGCCGCTCGAGCCCACGCGACCGATCATCTCGCCCTGCCGGACGCGCTGGCCGGCGTGCACTGTCATCGACGACAGGTGCAGGTACTCCGACTCGTATCCGTTCGCGTGGCGGAGATGCACCATGCGGCCGGAGCCGCCGCTCATCGCCGCCGACACCACCACTGCGTCGGCCACTGCAATGACCGGCGCGCCCATGGGCGCACGATAGTCGACACCGAGGTGCGCGCGAACCTCGCGCAGAATCGGATGCAGCCGAGCGCGCGAGAAACTCGACGTGACCACCGGCTGGAACTTCAGCGGCGAGGCGAGGAAGAAGCGCCGCATCGAGACGCCGTGCTCGTCGTAATAGGCCGGAGCGCCGCCTTCCGGCGCGAAGCGCACGGCGCGCACCCGCCGCCCGGCATTCTTGAACTCGGCTGCGAGGATCGGACCGTAACCCCCGAACACGTGGTCGTCGCGGAACTGTTTCTCGACGGTCAGCTCGAACTCGTCTCCCGGCTGCAGCTCGGTGCTGAAGTCGATTTCGCCGCCGAAGATATCCGCCATCGCGAGCGTCAGGTCGATGGTTTCGCCAGCAGCGCTCATCGCCGCCGAGAGCGACGAGGCGTCGCGATCGATGCTGCCCGTCACCACCTCAACGCTGCGCGTTTTCGGGATCGGCAGCACCCTCGCCACGAGCGCAGCGTCTGGGGAGCGGCCGACGCGGAGGAAACGATCGCCGTCGATTTCGTATTCGAAGCCGCGCACCGTGCCGGTGTGCGTGGTCTCGATGCGATACGGCTGGTTGGCGCGCACTTTTCGCAGATCGAACACCGAGGCGGCTTGAGCCACGATGGCCGCAGCCTCGGCGACGGCCACGTCGTGGGCGCGCAACATCGACGCCAGCGTCGCGCCCGCACGGACACGCGCCGACACCTTGGTGGTTTCGAGCGACAGCGCGATGTCGCCCCTGGCGGCGGGCAGGGTGTCCGTCCGGGCGACGCTCGCATTCGTGCG
>JAYVMG010000412.1:0-2980 GCA_043759095.1 Acidobacteriota bacterium
GCCAGACTGCCATACCCAAGTCCAAAGTCGGGATTAGCCGCGATTTCCTTGTGGGATGCCTCGATCGCTCTTTCGAATCGGCCCGTCCCGTGTGTGGAAAGGCCGCTCAATAAACTCATGGCATTGGGTTCCTCCCCGCGAGGATACGTCCGAAGCCACAACTCGAGGGTGTGGTACGCCTTTTCCAGATTTCCCGTGACCTGTCGATCGTAGGTGAAGTCGATAAAGAACCGCTCCCGCTCACTGACACGATCCCGTAGTTGCCAGGCTCTCGCCGTGCTCTGGGCTGACAACACCGACTCTCCAACACCGCTGTACAAAAGTCCCAAACTCGCGTGCGCCATGGCGAATTTGGGATCAATCTCGACAGCGCGCTGGTAAAAAGGTATGGCCGCGGGAAAATTCGCGGAGGATACGGTCACCTTCATTCCGGTGCTGTAAGCTTTCAAGGCTTCAAGTGAGGGTGTCGTCGCCTCGGGGAGCGGCGTCGAGTGCTTTTCCACCGTCGCCCGCGATTCGCCCATCCGGGTTCTGAATTTGCGCACGATCTGGCTGAGAGCGTTCAGGACATCTTCTCTCCTCGCCACCTGCGCTTGCTCCTGATCGACCGTGGTTCCCGTGTTGCAGTTCCTCGCGCGCAGGCCCAAGACATATTGGCTTCCAAGGCTGGCGATCGAGCCTTCCAGCACCACGGCACTCGCCGTTCGCTCGCAGATTTGCTGAGCCACGTCCGACGTCAGCCGCGCCTCTTTCGGCTGTCCCATCAGAGCCAGCTGTTGCTGGATCTGCCTGTCCGAAATCAGGCTGAGGAACGGAGATTGTTGAAGCTCCACGGACAGTCCCTGGCGCAGCGTGTCGTCAAACACAGGGTCATCTGTCTTGTTATCGAAATCCGCGAGGACAATCGTGTCCTTGTCGGTGAGTATTGGCGCGCGGTGAACATAGACGTACCCGGCGACGGAGAGAGCCAGCAGCGCCGCGGCGGCGGGCACGATCATCTTCCAACGTGTGACGGTGGTGACGGCGGGCTGCGCACTGCTGGTCACCCGGGCCGAATCCGTGTCCCGCTTCAAGCGCTGGAGGTCCGTGCGAATGTCAGCAGCGTGCTGGTAGCGCAGATTCCGATCTTTTTCGAGGCATTTGTCGATGATGCGTTCCAATTCCGCCGGCACGTCGGGATTCACACGCACCGGCGCCACCGGAGCGCGGTTCAAAATGGCCTCGAAAATAATCCCCGAGCTATCTCCACGAAATGGCTGCGTGCCCGTCGCCATTTCATAGAGCACCACTCCGAACGAGAACAGATCGGTGCGCGCGTCCAACGGCTGAGCGCGGACTTGCTCCGGCGACATGTACGACACCGTTCCCAGGGTGCTGCCTGGATCGGTTAACAGCGCCTCCGTAGAACGGGTTGCCTGATCGGAGGCGCCGATCGCGGCCGGTCCGGACGCCGCCTTCGCGAGCCCGAAATCCAGAATCTTGGGCCCGCGCAGTCCGAGGAAAATGTTTGCGGGCTTGATGTCGCGATGCACGATGCCGGTGCTGTGCGCCGCGTCGAGCGCGTCGGCGATCGGCAACGCGATCGACAGCGCCTCGTCGATCGGCAGCCCTGAGTCCTTGGCCCCGAGCCCTGCGATCCGATCCGCCAGCGTCTCGCCGTCGAGCAACTCCATCGCGATGAACGGCGGATCGGTGCCGACGTCGTAGATGGTGCAGATGTTCGGGTGATTGAGCGCTGAGGCCGCCCGCGCTTCCCGCTGGAAGCGTTCCAGAGTGTGCGGAGACAGTGTGACCCCGTCCGGCAGGACTTTGATGGCCACCACCCGTCCGAGACGGGTGTCCTTCGCCCGATACACTTCGCCCATTCCGCCGGCGCCGAGCAGCGCGACGATTTCGTAGGGGCCGAGGCGCGTGCCAGCGGACAGCGGCATGAATCGAGGCTGATCTTAGCGACGGAGTCCCCTCAGGACAAAGGATAAACCGTGTGGCGAGGGCCGAAAAGCGTTGCTCAACCGGCGGTGGCGCAGATAGATTCAAACAATATGAAACGCGTCTTCATCCCTGTCCTCGCACTCCTCGTCATCGTCATCGTGGCGTTCGTGCCCGGCGCCGCGCCCGTCGATGCGCAGAACCGCATGACGTATTCCGTCGTGTCGCCGGAGAACGGGCACACCGCGCTCGGCCTGGCGATTCGCAAGCTCAACGTCTCCGGCACGTTCATGCAGGCGCCGGCGCATCCCGACGACGAGACGAACGCGCTGTTCGCGCTGTTCACGCACGGCATGGGCCTGCGTTCGATCGATGTGCAGAACAACCGGGGCGAGGGCGGTCAGAACGAGATCGGGCCGGAGCTGTTCCGCGACCTCGGCGTGCTGCGCACGTCCGAACTCATCGCCGCGCACCGCATCGACGGCGCCGAGCAGTACTTCACGCGCGCGATCGACTACGGCTATTCGTTCGATCCCGAGGAAGTGATCAACAAATGGGGACGCGACGCGATCGTCGGCGACTACGTCCGGTTGATTCGCGCGCTCCGGCCCGACGTGCTCGTGACGATGAACATTCAGGGGCGCGGCGGCGACCGGGCGCATGAGGCAACGACGGTGCTGGTGCGTGAGGCGTATCGCGTGGCGGGCAATCCCGCGATGTACCCCGAGCAGATCAGTGAGGGGCTGCGCGCGTGGCAGCCGCGGAAGCTGTATTTCAACGCCGGCGCGGGCGTGATCGGCGCTGGCGGACGCGGCGCCCAGAGGGCCGGTGGGCCCGGTGGGGCGGGCGGGTCAGGTGGGGTTGTCGCACCGCCAGCCGCGTCGGCGCAGTCGGCCCCCAGAGTCACGCGCGTGAACACCGCGACGTACGACGAGCTGCTGGGACGGACGTATGCGGAAATCGGCGCCGACGCGCACAACAGTCACAAATGTCAGGGGACCTCGGGTCTGCCGGCGCTGCCTGGTTTCGCAACCGGCCGTGGCGGCGGTCG
>JAYVMG010000413.1:0-7922 GCA_043759095.1 Acidobacteriota bacterium
GTCAGAAATGGAACTGCACGCCCAGGCGGATCTGGCGGGCCGCCACGATGTCGGTGACGTCGCGGAACGCCGGTCCTGATACGTAACTGGCCGCCTTCACCGCGTTGCTATCGAGAACGTTCAGCACATCCACGCTGACCTGCAGCGCCCGCGATGAAACCTTCACGCTTTTGGCTGCGCGGACGTTCATCACCATATAGGCTTGTTCCTGCTGCGCACCCGCGGGTTCGAGCGGCAATGTGATCGACGTCTGACCGGGCAGTGCCGGGCCCGACGCATCGGCGGTGGATCGAAACACATATGTCCGCTGGCCTCTCGGCGCGCTGAAGATCTCGGAGATGACGCCGAGGACCACATCCCGCGGCAGATTCACGGTCCCGCTGATCTTTGAGTTCCACGACCACGAGGTGTCGAGTGGGAAGTAATCGTCGTTCGGGTTCGTGAGCACGCCGACGCGCCAGATGTGATTCTTCGTCGCCGTATAGGCCGCCGTCAGGGAGAACGCCTGCGAGAGCCGCCGATTGACGCCGAGTTCGAACGATTGCGAGTAGTCCGCGCGTCCGTCTGGGCGGTTAACATTCTGGTTCGCGACGAAGGCACTCGATTTGAACGCCGCCGTGTAGTCGTAGAGCGTGATCGGCGCGCCATCGTCAGCGGTGCCAAGGACGCCATCGGGTCCCGGGTCGCGTCGGGCTACCAGGGTGGTGAAGATCGACAGGGGCCGCAGGGTGTTCACCGAGGAATACTGGTCGCCGTTTCCGCGGAAGAGATACAGCCCTCGGATCGCCATGCCGGGAGCGAGTTCCTGTTCGAACGTGGCGGTTATTTCGTGCACATGCGGCAGTTTCAGATCCGGGTTCAAGATGTTGTTCGCCGCGCTCGTCGTGCTGATGAAATCCGGCCCAGTGAGGCTCAGGTTTGTTTCGCCCGGATCGAACTTATGGTTCCCATTGAGATCTGTCCACTTGTACGTCGTGGTGGACGACCCATTCTTGTCGTAGGTGCTCGCGAGACTCGCTTCCGGATTAAACCATCCGTAGGTGGCCTTCACCAGGGTTCGGCCGGTTCCCTTGACGTCCCACGCCAGACCGAGGCGTGGAGCCCACATGTTGTTTCGCGTGATCACGTCGACCAGGGGGAATGTCGCCGCCGGCGCGAAGGCGCCAGCCTCACGCGACTGTTCCGGCACGAACGAGTGCTGACCGTCCCAGCGTAGACCGAGATTGAACGTTAGCCTGCTGCCGATCCGCCATTGGTCCGAGAGAAAGATGGAGTAAGTGTCGTCCCACTCCACCGGATCGACTGGGGCGTTGCGCGTTTCGAGCTGGATACCGACATTCGGAACACTACTGACCGTGTCGTACATCAACGAGTAGTCTCCGGCCGAGCTGACCTGTCTGGCGCCAGCATTGTTGCGCCGGCCGAGGAAGTACCCCGCCTTGAACTCGTGACGGCCGCCGAGGAACGACGTCGGCAGATAACTCACGTTCGCGCTGAGCGCCCAGTAGTTGAACTGGCTGATGTGGGGAATGTTGGCGCCGGTCAGCAGCAGCGTTGATCGATTGTAGGTGGTGGGCTTGTCAGCAGCGATCGACTGGTTGTCATACACCAGTTGATAGCCCGACTTCCCGAAGTTGATGTCAAACAGGACGTGCGACGTGGGTGCCCCCTTGAACTGCACCTTTCGGACGTATGGTTTCCAATCGAACGGATTCGTCGACTCGAAGGGGGTGTGGGCAAAGTTCACGGCCGCGCCGAACGGCGCGATCTGAATTTCGGCCTCGTTCGTCGTTTCGTCTCGCGACGTGTATCCACTGAGAAAATACCCGGGCTTAAATTGATAGGACACCTTACCAGACAGGTTCGTGCCCGTCAGATGCGGGAATGCAGCCGGCTCGTCACCGGTGAGATAGATACCGTCCGGGCCGGGGTTGAGCGCCAGACCAGGCTGACTCGTCTTGCTGCGGCGGTATCGGTACGCGCCGTAGAACCACACCTTGTCGGTCACAATTCTCCCGCCGAGGTCGCCACCCGCATCGTCGAAGTACGCCTGCTGGGCACCGACGGCGAGGTGACGCGCGCGCAACGCATCATCAATGTTGCTGCTCGGTTGCTTCATGAACGCTTCCGACAACCCGCCGTGGAACTGGTTGCCGCCGGACTTGATGACCAGGTTCATCGCCACGCCGGGCTCGCGCACATCAGCGCCGTTACCAAACGTCTTCAGATCGGTCTGTTCCGTCGCGCTGACATCCGGCAGTGGGTTATTGGCGAACACCTGAAAACCGTCGATCATCATCGTGGTGTTCGTGTTGCTGCTCTGCAGGCCGTACGAGCTGAACCGCGGCCGGCCAGTCAGTCCGAGCGAGCCTGGTACGTCGCCGGCCGTGTTGAGTAGACCGGGCGTCAGCGAGACGACGTCGGCCAGTGTCAGGTTGCCCGGGAGATCTCGGAGCAATTGCTCCGTCGTAATCGTCTTGCCCCCACCCGTGTTGGCCGTATCCACGAGAGGTGTGGCCCCTGAGACCGTAATGGCTTCCTCCAGACCGCCGAGTGCCAGCGACGCGTTGACGCGTGCGGAAAACCCGGCGTCGAGTACGAGGCTCTCCCGAATGTATGGCTTGAATCCGGCCAGTTCGAAGCGTACCGAGTACGTCCCCGGCGTCAGATCGACGATACGATACCGTCCTTCGGCGTCCGTGATGCCGACCAGTTGTCGAACCTGTAACGACGGACTGGCGGCCGTGACGGTGACCCCCGGCAAGACGCCACCGCTTGCATCGGTCACGGTGCCATCGAGGCTCGCCGCCGTGCGGTTCTGGCCAAGTGCGACATTCGGGCGGGCCAGCATCGCCATGACCAACAATGCGCTTACTGTGAGCAGAAGCGTTCCGCGCGAGTACTGAGTCACAATCCAATTCATACGGTCCACCTGACAACTGCCTCGAACCACCTTGACGAGCGAGTCGGGTTAGCCCAAACTGCCCTTTCCGATATGTCAAGCTGACGTGGACGAGGCGGTCTGTTGTCGGCGGAAATCCTAGCAGGATCGCGTTCCGGATGCACGACGTCGCAGATTCTCGCCGCGGCCCTGAGGCCGCCCAAATATCGCAACTATTCGGCTCTATTCAAGGGGACACACAGATGAAGCGCACCATGTTCGCTTCGATGGCGGTTTTCGGAATCGTGCTGGCGTGTCCCGCGATTTCATATGCGCAGAAGGAGCTTGGCCCAAAAGTCGAAAAGACGTACGGCCAGGGACTGCCACGAGACAGCGACAAGCTCATCTTTGCGGACGATCAATACCCGTCTTGGCCGCTGACACCGGGGCAGAAGATGTACGCCGGCATCGACGGCGCTCGGATGAAGAAGTCGGTCGTCGAACTCGCTCAGATCTCCCTCCGCTATCGTGATTTGGGACACAAGTGGTGGGGTCGGTTTCCGGGTACCACTGCCGACAAAGAAGGCATGGCCTACCTGACGACAGCGTTCGAGGGCCTCGGCCTTAAGGTCGAACATTTTCCCTATGTGCTGCCTGAGGATTGGAGGCCGACGGATTGGGCCGTGAGCTATAAGACAGCTGCCGGATCGACCATCGACTTGACGACCGCGTTCCCGGTTTCCGGCACCAAAGCGACTGGACCTCAGGCCATCACTGCGGAGGCGGTCTGGGTCGGCATCGGCGCCGGCGCCGATTTCATCGGCAGGGACGTCAAAGGCAAGGCGGTCATCATCTACAGCACGTTCGTGCCGGGAGGACGCAGCCATTCGGCCAGCGACCGCGCGCGTCTCTTCAATTCCAACGCGAGGGCCGTTCAATTGGGCGCGGCGATGGTCGTGAATGTGATGGGGGTCCCCGGCAATGGCCAGTTTCAGCCGGAAGGTGGTCTGCGGCAGATTCCTCAATTCACGGTCAGCCAGGACGAAGGCTTCGCGTTGAGAGATCGACTCGATCAAGGCGAGAAGGTCGTGTTCAGTGCCAGGCTTGAAGTGCCGGAACTAAAAGATCTGGCGACCGAGTACACCATCGCCACCCTCCCAGGCGTGTCCGACGAGCAGATCGTGGTCATGACCCACACTGACGGCTATTTTCAGGCGGCGATGGACAACGCGGCGGGAATGGCAAGCGCGCTGGAAATCGCACGGTTCTATGCGAAAAAGCCGCTGCGAGAACGGCCGCGCACGATGAAGTTCATTCAATTTCCAGATCACCATCACGGAGAAGTCGCCCGCAGTCGTGCGAAGGTCGGCATCGACGCGACATACCCGTGGAACAAGGTCGCGGTCAAGCTGACGATGGAGCATCCGTCGCAGACGTTGCTCTACATGTATAACGATGACCTGACGCCAACCAACGCCGTCGGCGCATTTCGTTGGAATGCGTTCGGCAGCCCCGAATTTGAGCAAATGGTGTTCGATACCCTTCGCGAGTTCGGCGTGTCGGTGTATGCGGAGGAGGACGCGCCTAAGAACGGCAATTATGCGCCGTCGTTCCACATCATCGAGCACGTGATTTACCATACCTCGCTCGATGTGCCCGAACTGGTCCCTGCCAGCGGGTTGGAGCGCAGCACCCGTGCGTTCGTGGCAGCCCTTGATCGGGCAAACAAGATGACGATGACGCAGCTGCGCGGAAAGAACTTCCCGCCCAAAGCCGGGACAGGCTCTCTCACCGGCATTCAGTCGAAGCCGAAGTAAATCGAGTTGCCGTCCTCGGGATCCTTTCTGCCTCTGGAATCGTGTAACATCCGTGCGGTTCTGTCGGATTACGGACTGGGGAAATCACCATGAGCAAACTCGCGCGGGTCGGCATAGCCCTCTTGACGGCATGCATAGTTATCGGGCGCGGCGTAGCCATCGCCCAGACAGGCGCAATCGCCGGCATCGTGAAAGACACGAGCGGAGCGGTGCTACCCGGCGTGACCGTGGAAGCCGCCAGCCCCGCCCTTATCGAGAAGGTCCGATCTGTTGTGACCGACGGCCAGGGCGTGTTCAAGATTATCGACCTGCGCCCAGGCACGTATACCGTGACGTTCACGCTCCCAGGTTTCAACACGCTGTTGCGCGAGGGCATCGTGTTGACATCGGACTTTACGGCGACTGTGAATGCCGACCTTCGCGTGGGCGCCGTCGCGGAAACGGTGACGGTGACCGGCGAGAGTCCGCTCATCGACACGCAGAGCGTGACGCAGAGAAAATCGATGACCCAGGAGGCCATTAACGGGTTGCCTACTGGCCGCAGTTTCCAGAATCTCAGTGTGCTGGTGCCTGGCGTGCAAACCTCGCTGGCCTCCCAGGATGTAGGCGGGACCGGCGGAGATCGATTCCAAACATTGTCGGTACACGGCAGCCGCGCGGACCAGATGCCGCTGGTCATGAACGGAATGCCGTTCAATAACATGAACAACACTGGCGGCGGTTACAACACGACGCTGGTCGTGAACACCGGGACCGTGCAGGAAATGACCGTGACGACGAGCGGGCTGGCCGCGGAGGCCCGGTCGAGCGGCGTGTTGACGAACATCATTCCGAAGGAAGGCGGCAACACCTACCGCGGCGGGTTCTTTGGCAACTTCGCGAACGCCAACCTTCAGGCCAATAATCTCAACCAGGACCTCCTCGATCGCGGTCTGAAAGCCGTCAACCGCGTGAAGACGCTGTGGGACTTCAATCCGACCGTCGGTGGACCGATTATTCAAGACAAGCTGTGGTTTTTCGGCGGCTTCCGTTACAACGGCGCGCAGAGCTATGTCGCCGGTATGTTCAATAACCTCCGTCCTGGCGCGCCGCAATACTGCAACAACGCCGCGGGGTGCTCGTACGGCGATGCGTTTCATCCAACGACGCTCGTCCCGAACTCTCAGAACCTGAGCAATCAGGCCGTGGCCGGCGATACCTGGTCACGTGGAGAGACACTGAACCTGACATGGCAGGCGTCTTCCCTCGACAAGGTGACGTTTTTCAGCCACGTCAATCAGCGGCTCGTCGACTGCAACGGGTGCAGCGCCTTGACTTCGCCTGAGGCAGGCACCTACTTTACGCACCACCCCGAGTACCTGCTCCAGGCAGGTTGGACGCGAATACAGTCGAGCAAACTGCTGTTCGAAGGCGGCTTCACGTTCTACAACGAAACATGGATCTTCGGGCCGGAGCCGTACAACATCAACGGACTGGGTCCGGACGCCGTCGTGTCGAAATCCGAGTCGTCTCTCGGAATCGTGTACGGCGCGGGCAATGTGTTCACGACGGCCGCCAATCACCAATATAACGCGCGGCTTGCGGCGAACTACGTGACGGGCAGCCACGCGTTCAAGGTTGGAATGCAGGACATGTGGGGTACGCGTAACTACCGCTATGACACGAATCAATCGCAGGCCTGGACATTCCTGCGCGGCATCCCCACGACGATCACCGAGTATGCGAGGCCGCTCATCGACAACGAACATCTGAAAGCGGCGCTTGGCCTGTACGCGCAGGACCGATGGACCGTAAACCGGTTGACCCTCAACGTCGGGCTTCGCTTCGACTACCACAGCGCCGAAGTGCCGGTTCAGAATCTCGCGGCCATCCCCTTCGTGCCCGCGCGTCAATACGACGCCATCACCAACGTGCCGAATTGGACAGATCTCTCGCCCCGCGTGGGCGCTACCTACGATCTGTTCGGCAACGCGAAGACGGTGATCCGAGGGGCCTACAACCGGTATGTGGCCAGCGAATCGACGAACATGGCGACATTGAACAACCGAGTCAACACATCGATTAACAATGGCGCGCGGGCGTGGAGCGATAGGAACGGTAACTTCTTGCCCGACTGCGACCTCTCGAATCCGGCGCCCAACGGCGAGTGCGGGCAGTTGAATGCCCCGCTCGGCTCGCTCAATGTGGCGGCGCGCTACGATCCGTCGATCACCGCTGGCTTTGGTGTGCGGCCGAACGACACCGAGGTGTCGCTCGGCTTTCAGCAGCAGTTACTCCCGAGATTGGCCGTCGACGTCCAGTTCACGCGTCATTCATTCGGTAACTTCATCGCCGCCCAGAACACAGGACAACCGCCGACGACCAGCTACAGCCCCTACTGCGTCACGGCGCCCGTGGATTCGAAGCTGCCCAATGGCGGGGGCAATCAGATTTGCGGCTTCCAGGATCTCAATCCGTCGGCATTCACGACGGCCCCGTTCTATGTCGTGCAACCGGCGACCAATTTCGGTGATGTGAGCGACGTGTACACGGGATTTGACGTGAACGCGAATGCCCGCCTGGCCCGTGGGGGCTTTGTGTCCGGCGGCGTCAGCGTGGGCCACGAGGTGACGGACATCTGTCAGGTCGCCGGTCAAGCGAGTGTGACGTACGCGCCGGTCGCTGGCGTCGCGGCGTCTACGGCCGGCACACTCGCCGGCACACTCGCAACGCCGAGCACGTTGTACTGTCACGTGGCCCCCCCGTTCCAGGCGGACGTGAAAGGTCTCGCAAGTTATCCGTTGCCATGGTGGGGCCTCACAGCCAGCGCGACGTTCCAAAACCGGCCCGGCCCGCAGATCCTGGCAACCTACGTCGTCACGAGTGCGCAAGTGCAGAACCTTGGACGACCGCTCGGTCTAGGCACCGCCTCGACGCAATTGATCGCGCCCGGTACGCTGTACGGTGACCGTGTCACTCAGATGGACGTTCGGTTCGGCAAGTTGTTCAGGTTCTCGCGAACACGGATCCAGGCGTCGATCGACATCTTCAACGCCTTGAACTCGAGCGCCATCCTGACGCAGAACAACACCTACGGGGCAGCGTGGCAGACGCCAACCCAGTTGCTCCAGGGACGTTTAGTCAAGTTCGGCGCCCAACTGGATTTCTAGGTCCGATGCTGACGACGTTTGGCTCGCGCCTCACACGGCGTGACGTGCTACGCCTATTTGGAGCAGGGTCGGCAT
>JAYVMG010000414.1:0-2980 GCA_043759095.1 Acidobacteriota bacterium
TCGCGCTGAACGCGCGCGATGCGATGCCCGACGGCGGATCGCTGACGATTCACACGTCCACGATCCAGGTGACCGCCATGCCGGCGACAGACGATGACCTGGCGCCTGGGCCGTATGTGCGGATCGCGATCGAGGACAGCGGCTGCGGGATGTTGCCTGACGTGGTCGCGCGCGTCTTCGAACCGTTCTTCACGACGAAAACCGGTGGCCGCGGCACGGGTCTCGGCTTGAGCATGGTCTACGGGTTTGCGAAGCAGTCAGGCGGCGTCGCGACGATCGTGTCGGAAATCGGCCGCGGCACGACGGTCAGCGTGTTTCTTCCGCTCGCGGGCAACGAATCGCAGGCGTCCGCCGCGAACGTGGCGACGGTCACGCCGTCCCTCGCGCCGCGCACGATCCTCGTCGTCGAGGACGAAGCCGATGTGCGGACGGTCGTCAGGCGTCAGCTCGAGACCCTCGGCCATCGCGTGCTGGTTGCCGAGGCGGCAACCGAGGCGCTACTGCTGATCCAGGGGCCGGGCGCGCCGGATATTCTGCTGACCGATGTGGTGCTGAAGTCGGGGATGAACGGAATCGATTTGGCGCAGGCCGCGCGCGAGGTGCGGCCTTACCTGCCGGTGATCTTCATGTCGGGCTACACCGCGGTGCCGGAAGCGCAGGAGCGAATCCACGCCACCGGCGCGCCGTTTCTGTCCAAGCCGTTCACGACGCCGCAGCTCGAACGCGCCGTGGACGCGGTTACTTCCCGGTAGGCTTCTTCGCAGCGTCTTCCGTTTCCTTCTGACGCGCGCCGCGCAGCATTCCGCCAAGCGAGTAGTTGCCTTCGTGGCACGCGTACTCGTACAGCTTCTCGTCGGTGGCCTTCCACGGATACTCGCCCGTCCACGATGTGTCCCAGGTCTCGGGATCCTCGACCGTGAAGCGATAGAGAATCGTGTTCGCGTCGGTGCGCGTGAAACGCTCCACGACGTGCAGCTGCTCGCCCGATCCGTTGTACCGCGTCTTGTTCGTGAAGTTGGTCGTGTCGACGACGAGCGTGTCGCCGTCCCAGTGTCCGACTGAATCGCCCATCCACTTCCGGATCGTCGGCGGCGCGTGCTCGGCGTTCATGCGGACGACGCGCGCGTCATGGACCATTTCGTTGAGGAGGAGAACCGTGTCCCTGGTCTGCACGATCTGTTTGAGGTTGTTGTAGAAGTAGTTCGGCAGCGTCGGCGGTCCCGACGTGTTGCCGAATCCGAGCAGGCAGCGTTCTGCCAGCGGACGGAGTTCCGGGCCGTCGAATGCTCCTGGAGGTCCGGCTGCGGCTGATTCGCTCGCGTCTGGCGCGACCGCGCCGCCGGCCGCGAAGCGTGCGTTTCTCTGGCGCGCCTCGGGTTTCATCGGCGGCACATGGCCGTCGGGGGGATCCATCACGAGCGAGCTGCGTTTCTGTCCGTCGACCCTGATCAGCTGCGTGCCGCCGGCGAGCCAGAAGTTGTTGTAGCCGCCGACCACGCCGCCGCCGGCGCGTTCGAGGAACTCGAGGTACGAACGTCCGCCGGTCGTCTCGCCGCCGACGGGCGGCGCCTTGCGATCGGCCTCGAGTGGCGCATCGTTTTTCACCTGCCGCGCCGCTTCGTACTGCTCCAGCGCTCCAGCTTCTTCGTTCGTCAGCGTCAGCGACTTCACGCCTGAAGGACGCTCCACCGGCGTCATCGTCGCGACGTCGTAGGTGCCGCCCAGATCCGGATGACCGTCGGCCGTCCGCTTGATTGTCGAGACCTTCCGGGGAATCGTCACCGCAGTTTTTACTGCGGCGGGCGTGGCCGCAGCCGGTTTGGCCGGCGCCTGAGCCGCGAGCGGTCCTTCAGACAGCCACATGGCCGTCGAGGCAATCGCGAGAGATCCGATGAAGGCGCACGCTTTATTACGCATACGACAATTTTCGTCCTTGGCGGCTGGTTGTCAACTACGGAATGGATTGTAGGGGACGGCCTTGAAGGCCGTCCTCTACGGAACAGAGAGGAACCGACTGATGTGTTCGTTCAGAAACGCGCGATCCGCCGGGTTTCCGCCCGCGCCCGCGGGGTGCCCCCACAGCGACGGAATCGGGACGAACGAGACAGTCGGGATGAATTGCGCCTCGAACCTTGCGTCGCCGACCGGGAAGTAGAGGTCAGTCTCGGACGGCATATAGAGGACCGGCACGGTGATCGATCGCAACGCCTTTTCGACGTCGCCGTTGAAGCCGGGCGTCGCGCCGACGTCGTGCCGTTGCCAGGTGCGCGCCTGCAGGATCAGATCGTTGGCGTCGTTGTTGGCGAAGAATGTCCGCCGCCGGTTTTCAATTTCCTGCTCGAGCGTCCGATCGGGCGCGTTGATCTTCCACATCTCGCGCCGCCACCACTCCTGCGAGTACAGCCAGCCGAGCCAGACCATGCCGAACGCTTCGATGCCCTTGCGCGGTGGGGATGAGTACTCGCCGCCGTTGAATGTGGGATCGGCGGTGAGCGCGGCGATCTGTCCTTCGAGCCGCACGACACCGTGCGGCCACGCCTTCGCGGCGCCGGACGTCGCGACGATGCGGTCGGCGAACGCGGGATGGCTGACGGCCCACTGGAACGCCTGCTCGGCGCCCATCGAGAAGCCGATGATTGCGCGCACGTGCGTGATCTGCAGATCGTCGGCGAGCAAGCGGCGCACGGCTTCGACGTTGTCGCGGATCGTCATCACCGGGAAGCGCGGACCGTGGAACGGCTCCGGCGTGTTACTGGGCGACGAGGAGAAGCCGTTGCCGAACAGCTCTGTCGAGACGAGAAACAGCTTCGACGTGTCGAGTGCGCGATCGGCGCCGATCAGCCATTCGTAGCCGTGGTGGTTCGCCATGTAGTGCGACGGCAGCAGGATGACGTTGTCGCGCGCGGCGTTCAGGTGCCCGTACGTGGCGTAGACGACGCGCGCCTTCGGCAACGTGACGCCGCTCTCGCTCTTGAAGTTC
>JAYVMG010000415.1:0-2977 GCA_043759095.1 Acidobacteriota bacterium
GTGATACGCCACGCCTGGTTTCTGCGACGCCTGCGGGATGTCGTCGATGTCCGAACCGAGCGCGATCACCGGCTTGCCCGACCCCCACTTTGCGGTCCACGCGGTCGGGATGCCGGCAATGCCGTGCTCGATGGTGAAGCCGTTCTGCTTCAGGATGTCGGTGAGGTACTTCGACGTCTCGAACTCCTGAAAGCCGAGTTCGCCAAAGCTGAACACCATGTCGTTCATCTTCTGGATGTTCTCGCCCATCGCGTCGACTTCAAGGCCGACGTTCCGTTTGTACTGATCCAGCTGAGGGTTGGGCTGCCCGGCCGGCGCGGGCTGGCCCGGCCCTGAGCTTGTCGAAGGGCGTTCGGGAGCCGCGCTGAGCGACGCCGTCACGATGACGGCGGCGACGATGACTGACAGTTTCACGACACGCATGAGGATGTCTCCCTGAGCCCTACTTATTTCGCCGCCGGCTTCACCGTCGTCGGATAGGTGATGCCGAGCTGTTCGAGGTAGTTCTTGTACTTCGTCGGGTCGTAGTAATACTTCTTCATCTCCGGCCGGTACTTCTCCATCCGTTCCTTGTTCAGCCAGATCGCGGGCTGATCGTCGGGCCGGAGGAACGACACATACTTCCGGTCCTTCGTCTGCGCCTTGAAGTAGTCCCACGCCTGGGTGACGAGTTCAGGCCGCGTCAGCAGATCGACGACGGTGAGCGCGACGACTTTCGCGCCGTACTGCACACCCTTGTGCGCGATGGGCGTCGCCATCGAGATGGCGTTCGCCCAGTTGTGACCCGGGCCGGCCTGGATGTTGGCCGGATAGCTGATCGTCACCGTCGGCACGTTCCACGAGATGTCGCCGATGTCGTCCGAGCCACCGCCGCGTTTTTCCTCGTCGGGAATCGATTCGCGGCCCCGCAGCGGGCCGAGGAGCGTCGCGAGACCGGTCTCCGGCACCTTCATCTCGCGCTGCACGGCCTTCGCCAGCGTTTGATCCGCCTCGGTCCAGGTCGGCAGCCCGACCTTCTCCATGTTCGCGTGCATCGTCTCGGCGACGGTCTTGTTCATGTGCGCCGGCCACGCGGAGCCCAGCAACTTCATCGTGTACTCGGTGTCGGTCATCATCGTGGCGGCTTTCGCCATGGTGTTGCCGATCTCCCAGAGCTTCTTGATCTCCTCGTAGCTGGTTTCGCGGAAGTAGTACCAGACCGACGCGTTGGGCGGCACCACGTTCGGCTGATCGCCGCCGTTGGGAATCACGTAATGCGAGCGCTGCTGGAGGCGCAGGTGTTCGCGGCGGAAGTTCCAGCCGATGTCCATCAGCTCGACGGCGTCGAGCGCCGAGCGTCCGCGCCAGGGCGCACTCGCGGCGTGCGCGCTCTCGCCCTTGAAGTCGTACTCGACCGACACCATGCCGTTGCCGCCGCTGTCGCCCCAGCCGACGCCCATGTTCGCGCCGACATGCGCGAAGATGCAGACGTCGACGTCCTTGAACGCGCCGGCGCGCACGTAGTAGGCCTTCGTGCCGAGCAGTTCTTCGGCGACGCCGGGCCAGAGTTTCAGGGTACCCGTCAGGTGCTGCTGCTCCATGATCTTCTTGACCGCGAGCGCGGCTGCGATCTGGAGCGGCATACCGGAGTTGTGTCCTTCGCCGTGACCCGGCGCGCCTTCGATGATCGGCTCGTGCCACGCGACGCCTGGCTTTTGCGATGCCTGCGGGATGTCGTCGATGTCGGAGCCGAGCGCGATCACCGGCTTGCCGCTGCCCCACGTCGCCATCCACGCCGTCGGAATCCCCGCGAGGTTCTCCTGAATCGTGAACCCGTTCTGTTTGAGGATGGTCGTCAGGTACTTCGACGTTTCGAATTCCTGGAAGCCGGGTTCAGCAAAACTGAACACCATGTCGTTCATCTTCTGGATGTTCTCGCCCATCGCATCGACTTCCAGGCCGACGTCGCGCTTGAATTGCTCCGTGCGAGGATTTGACACGGCGGCCGCGGCCGGCGCCGGCGTGGGTTGCTGCGCGGCGGTGAGCGAAACGGTGAGCACGATCGCGGAACCGATCAAAAGCAAACGTGATGTACGCATGAAGGCCTCCCTCTCTGGAATGCGGCGATTGTAGCGCATGTATGATCACTGCATGGACCGTTTCGTGCCGCGCGAATCCCTACAAAATGGCCACTTCATGACGCTCTACAGTTGGGGGAACCCGCGCTACTTCCCGCAGCTGCCGAAACCGTCGCGCCGGTACTTCGATGTGGCGCGCGCCACGCGTGTTGTCGCTGATTGTCACTGGCAGCCTGAACCGTGGACGCACACGACGCTGATTGCGCTGCATGGTCTGAACGGTTCGAGCGAGGCGCACTATATGAAAGGGCTCGCCGCGAAGGCATTCGCGCGCGGGATGAATGTCGTGCGGCTCAATCAGCGCAACTGCGGCGACACCGAACATCTGTCGGAGGGTCTGTTTCATTCCGGGCTGACGGCGGATGCCGCGCACGTGGTCGATGAACTCTCGCGCGTCGATGGACTGCCGGCGATCGGCGTCGCCGGCTATTCGCTCGGCGGCAACCTGGCGCTGAAGCTGGCAGGCGAGTACGGCGCGCACGCGCCGAAGGGGTTCATCGGGGTCGCCGCGGTGTCGCCGATCATCGAGATCAGCGAATGCACGCGAGCGCTCGAGCGGCCGGGCAACGCGCTCTATCAGTGGAATTTCGTGCGCGACCTGAAACGCCGGATGCGGCGCAAGGATCAGCGCCACCCGGGGCTGTTCGATCTCTCCGGATTGGACGCCATCACGACCGTCCGCGAGTTCGACGAGACGTACACGGCGCCGTACTTCGGCTTCCGCAACGCCGAGGACTACTATCACCGGGCCAGCGCGATGCGCGTCATCGATCGCGTTCAGGTGCCCGCGCTCGTGATCACGGCGGAAGACGACCCGTTCGTGCCGCCGGAACCGTTTCGCAAGCCCGAGGTCACCGGCA
>JAYVMG010000416.1:0-7905 GCA_043759095.1 Acidobacteriota bacterium
CATTCCAGAGCGGCACGGTGGCGACTTCGTACGACGAAGCACCGGGCTTCGAGTGGATCGCGCACATCAGATGACGTGGGCTCGTTCGAACTCTCACCGGACGAGAAGAGCGGCTGGTTGTGTATCGCGTTGCATCATGACTGATCAGTTATCAGGGATGGAAGAGCCGGATCGCGTCTCGGCGGGAGAGCTAAATCGATTGCCGGCGCCCGGACACAAGGTGCACGAGCAGCAGCACGATGCCGATCACGAACAGCACCCACGCGATCTGCGACGCCACCGCGGCAACCCCGGCAACACCCAACGCGCCGGCGATGAGCCCGACAATCAGAAACACAAGTGCGTAATACAGCATCGGTCTACTCCTTTGGTCCCCGGACGCGGTCCAGGCAGTCGTCACACCGATCAGGAGCATGAGCCGTGCCGCCGGCACGGCCAACGCGCTACTCCTGCACGATGCCGTGTTCCTTGATCTTGTTCAGCAGCGTCTTGTTGCCGCACGCAGGCGCCTGGACAGCGCCACATCGCTGTCCGGGCGCCGTATTCATTCGCAACACGCACGTATTCATCGGAAACACCTCCGGCTGGGGTTGGAGACGATTCGCGAGTGTCACGCTAAACGGCATGCACAGTGCAGTTCCGTGGTTGGGTGCGACCAGGCCTTCCGACCGAGGAACAGTGGGGATCTTTTGAGCAACGACATGCCACGTGGTCACGTGGTCCAGTTCTACGAGACCGACGATTTTCTCTGCGAGGCGGTTGCCGCCTTTCTTGTGGAGGGCCTCGAGGCCGGTCAGCCGGTCCTGGTCGTGGCGACGGAGCCCCATCGCGAGGGAATTCGCCAGCGGCTCGCCGTGCGCGGCTACGAGGTGTCGTCTCTTGGCCGCAGCGACGCCGTGACCTTCGCCGACGCCTCGGCCATGCTCTCCACGTTCGTGGCCGGCTCGCACGTGGACGCGCGGCTCTTCACGCGGGAACTCGAATCGACGCTCGCGGCATGCCGGCAGGGACGCGATGGCGCAACCGTCCGCGTCTTCGGCGAAATGGTTGACGTGCTCTGGAGGGACGGCCGCGCGGACGCCGCCCTCCGCCTCGAAGAATTGTGGAACGAGGCCGCCGCCAAGGAATCGTTTGCGCTGCTCTGCGGCTATTCACTGGGACACGTTCGCGACGCCGCGGACGCGAAGCAGTTCGAGGACGGCCACGACATCGCGCGGCTCGAACAACGCGCGCAGTCACTCTCGGCCGAAATCGAACATCGGCGCGAACTGGAAGCCGCGCTGCGCCGGATGCTGGCGGATCGCGAGCACGCCGAGATCGAACGCGGGCGCCTCCTCGCCGGGGCACAGCTGGCCCGCGAGGACGCCGAAGCCGCCAGCCGGCTGAAGGACGAGTTCCTCGCCGTGATGTCGCACGAACTGCGCACCCCGCTCAACGCCATCCTCGGCTGGTCGCAGATCGTCAACAGACCGAACAACGACGAGGCGACGATTCACCGCGGCCTCGATGTGATCCAGCGAAACGCCAGACTGCAGCTGCACGTCATCGACGATCTGCTGGACATGTCCCGCATCATCACGGGAAAAATGGTGCTGCGAATGGCGCCGGTGGACCTGAACGAAGTGCTGACGGAGGCCGTGGAAACGGTCCGGCCCGCCATGACCGCCAAGCGCATCGCGCTCGACCTGCACCTGGATGCCGGTGCGCGATACATGAGTGGCGACCGCGATCGACTGCAGCAGATCGTCTGGAACCTGTTGTCCAATGCGCTGAAATTCACGCCGACGGAGGGGCGCATCGAACTGCGGCTCGAACGGACCGGCGGCCACATGCAAATCGTCGTGCGCGACAACGGCCTCGGCATCGCGCCTGCCTTCCTCCCACACGTATTCGATCGTTTCCGCCAGGCGGACACGGGCACGACGCGCACGTACGGCGGACTGGGCGTGGGACTCGCCGTCGTGCGGCATCTCGTTGAAGCGCATGGCGGAACGATCTCGGCCGCAAGCGAGGGCGAGGGCTTCGGTGCAACATTTACGTTGCGGATGCCGGTGCATCCGGCGCCGGTCGCGGTTGAGGCTGACACGTGACGCGAATATCCCGTTCCTGGCTCATTCTTTTCCTCGTGGCGGTGACCTGCGCTGCTCTCGTCATCGCCATCGCGGCCGCCGTGGTCCCGTTCTCATCGGACAATGCCCGGCGTCGACTCGCCGAGGTGCTGTCGAGCCGGCTCGACGCCGAAGTGGAGATTCAGTCGCTGAGCTGGCATGTCTTCCCTTCGCCTTCAGCGGAGGGCACGGGCGTCACCGTCCGGCATCACGGCCGCCGCGACGTGCCTCCGCTGATCTCGATCGCGCGCTTCGCCGCGACGGGCAGCGTGGCGGGCCTGCTGCGCCGGCACATTTCGCGAATGACGATCAGCGGCCTGGATATCGAGATCCCACCGGATCGAAATCGCGATGCCGTGAAGCCGGTGGAACAGGAGCATGAGGCTGGCGATCGCGCGCGGACACTGGTCATCGACGATCTCGTCTCCAGCGACGCGCGCCTTGCGATCATCCCCGACGAGCCGGATCGCGATCCGAAGGTGTGGAACATTCATCGTCTGCACATGACGTCGGTCGGTTTCGATCGCGCCATGCCGTACGAGGCGGTGCTGACCAACGCATTGCCGCCCGGTGAAATCACCACGCGCGGCAGTTTCGGTCCGTGGCAAAAAGAGGAGCCCGGCCTGACGCCGCTCGACGGCGCATTCGCATTCGAGCACGCCGACCTCGGCGTGTTCAAGGGCATCTCGGGCGTCCTCTCGTCGCAGGGCGCGTTCGGGGGCCTGCTCAACCGCCTGGACGTGCACGGCGCCACCGACGTCCCGAACTTTGCCCTGTCGACCGCGGGACATCCGGTCCCGCTCACAACCACGTATCACGCGATCGTCGACGGCACCAACGGCAATACGATGCTCGAGCGCATCGACGCGACGCTGCTCAACACGTCGTTTGTCGCCGCCGGTGGCGTCATCGGCGCGCGCGGCCAGCACGGGCGCACCATCACGCTTGACGTCAAGATGGACAAAGGGCGGCTGGAAGACGTGCTCGCGCTGGCGGTGAAATCCGCCACACCGCCGATGACCGGCGCGATGAGGCTCGACACGAAGCTGCTGCTGCCGCCGGGGGAGGAGGATGTCGTGATGAAGCTGCGCCTGAACGGCCACTTCACTGTCGCCAACACGCGCTTCAGCGACCTCGATGTGCAGGAGAAGATCAACGAGCTGAGCCATCGCAGCCGGGGCCGCAAGCCGGACGTGCCCGCGCAACGCGTCGCGTCGCGCTTCACCGGGGCGTTCAGTCTCGCACGCGGTACGCTCACGCTGCCGGACCTCAGCTTTGATGTGCCCGGCTCCATCGTTCGCCTCTCCGGCGACTACCAGCTGCTGCCGGAGACGCTGGCGTTCACCGGCACGTTGTTCATGGACGCGAAGATCTCGGAGACGACAACGGGCGTGAAACACCTGTTGCTGAAGGTGGTCGATCCGCTGTTCAGGCGCGACGGCGGCGGCAGTGCGATCCCCATCAAGATCACGGGCACGCGGACCAACCCGTCGTTCGGGCTCGACAAGGGACGTGTGTTCAGTCGCAAGGTAAAGTAGACGCATGCGTCATGCGCTCCTCGTCCTCGGCATCCTCGCGATCTGCGGCGCGGGATCAGCAGCGGCCGATCGCCACTGGCAAACAGGCGCCTGGACGAAGGTGAGCACGACACGCCAGCTGGTGGACTTCGGGCCGGGCTCCTCGCCGTTCGATCGCGGCCCCTCGACGCAGACGCTGCGCGCGATGGCGGATGTGCGGATCTACATCATCGAAACCGACACGCTGCGGCTGGAGCTGAAGGACGTCGTACAGGTCAACAAACGCACCGTGGACGCCATCGTCGGCACGCTGGTGACGTTCGCGCTGGAAAAGAAGACGGTCTACGTGCGCGATGAAGACGGCACGGAGCACAAGCTCAGCGTCACGAAGCAGTCGACGAAGCACCCCTGAGCGTGACGGCTATTCGACATGATCGGGCGCGATGAACTCGCCTGGAAGATCGTCTAGCGTGTCACGCAGGATTTCCACAACGCTGCGGCGGTCGGCGGCGGACAGCTTCGCGTATTTCTGCGCTGTCTCGTGACCCGACAGCACGTCCCACATCCGGCCGTAGATCGCTCCTCGCACAGCGTCCGGCAGCGCGGCGAACGCCGCCGAGTAGATCATGTAGCTGCAGGGGTAGCGCAGCAGACGATGCTCGAGATCGAGCTGGCGCAAGGATCGTCCCCGGCTGTCGGCCGGACCTTGGACGGCAAACGTTGCGGCGAAGTCGGTCGTCCCCTTGATCGCAGCAGTCAGCGGTTGTTCATCGACGAACAGCAGATAGTCCACCAGTTCAACGACGGCATCGCGCAACGAGCCGCTGGCCAGATCGCCGCGATGGTCGTACGCCGCCATGCGGGATTCCCATCCGATGCGCGTGATCAGGTTCGTCATGTGCGTCTGGTGCTGAAACACCATCAGCGCGGCGATGTCGCTGTGCGCGGACACGTATCCGCGCGCGTCGAACGCAGCATCGACGGCCCGTCCCATGTGCTGCATCGAGCCATGGGTGCCGGTGACGTACCACCCGCCCCAGCGTTTGTGAAACGGCGTGCGGTCGTCCGCATCGTAGGCTCCGAATTGCCCGAGCGGAAGGCCGTCCGGCGCGATGGACACACTGCGGGCGACCAGGCCAGGCACATGAAGGGTGCTGAGCACCTGATGACAACTCAGGCAAGCCGGACGCCGCTCGAACAACGGGTGCGGCTGGGGTTTCTGTTCGATGGTGTAGAACACGACGCCCAGCTGCGGATCGTGGACGGCGAGTTCCAGCAGCGGCGCGCCGCGAATGTAGCCGACCGTGACCGCGTCGTTGAAAAAAATCGCGCGCGGATTCGAGGGCTCGGTGTACAGGCCCTGCACGCCCGTCTTCGACATCACCAGCATCTGCGAGTCCACGGACAGATGCAGCGCGTCCAGGACTGACCGGAGATACCCGGTCCCTTCGTCGAACGTGATCCGCGCGGCGCCGTCGGCGAGACGGCGATTCAAGTCGGCGACGAGATCGTGCGTCGGCTGGGTGTAGTACCGAATGGCAGGGTGCGCGAGTGCGCCAGCCAGCGGCCGCTCCGTCAGCTGCCCCATCGACGCCGCGGTCGCGACGATGAGCGACAGGCCGACGAGGAGCACGGCGATGGCCGCGAGGTCAGTCTTGTCGCGCATGACTACGCGGTCGTCTCTCGTGATTGGTAGTGTCCGGGCATCGCCCGCAGCGATACCGCGATGCGGTTCCACGCATTGATCGTCGCCGCGAGGTAGGTCAGGTCGACAATCTGCTGCTCGGTGAAATGTTTCCGCACCTCGTCGTACACGCTGTCGGGCACGTGCGTCTGCGCGACGAGCGTGATTGCTTCGACCCATGCCAGCGCCGCGCGTTCGCGGTCGTCGTAGAACGGCGTCTCGCGCCACGCATCCAGGGCGTACAGCCGCTGCTCCGTCTCTCCGCACGCACGCGCATCGATCGAGTGCATGTCGATGCAGTACGCGCAGCCGTTGATTTGCGACGCGCGCAGTTTCAGCAGATGGACGAATTTGTGTTCCAGCCCACACCCGTCGATGTATTTCTCCATCGACAGCATGGCCTGCAACGGTTCCAGATTGAATGTGCGATAGTCGAGCCGCGGCTCCATCGGTCGCCTCCTCTCACTGAGCTTCGGGCAGCGTGCCGGAGTGGACGGGCGTGGAGATCACTACACGCGCAGGGCGACGTAGTGCCGGCGTGATCGGTGTCTTCCTCCTCAGAACTTCGCCTGCAGCCCGAACCGCAGCAGCCGTCCCTGCAGAATAGACGCGGGACGATCGAGCGCGGCGCCGTACGTCTGTACCGAGGTCAGCACAACGCCAGTATTCAGGGAGTTATACGCATCGGCCTGCGCCTGGAGGTTGATGCCGCGGAACTTGAAGGTTCGGGTAATGCGCATGTCCAGTTGATTCTGGCGCTCCAGGAACTTCGTCCCGGGCGCGTTGAGCGGCACGTTGACAGACGACTGGGTCAGCGTCTGTCCGGTCAGGGTCTTGAAGGTCGCGCGATCGACGCTCCAGACCACGCGAAGCGACGGATCTTCCGCCAGGATCGTCCCGTTATTCAGCGCGGTCGTGCCATCCACGGTGCTGTTCCGCGCGTCACCGGGATAGCTCTGAAACGATCCGCTCACTTGCAGCGCCCACGGCAGCGAGTAGCTCCCCGACAGTTTGATCTGGGTGTAGTACGGGATGGCGAGCGGCGCCTGGTCGCAGAAGCGCAGCTGGTTGGGATCCTCAACCTGGCACGTGTTCGAAATCTGATGACCGACGCTGACGCCGCCGAACAGCGTCAGCCCTTTCATCCGGCTGTTGAAGTTCACGTCAACGCCGGTGTACTTCCGGTAGTTGGCCGAGGAGTTCGCGTCGAGCAGGTTCAACGCGCTCGCCTTCGCCGGATTCAGGTTGTAGATCGTCACCGTCTCGCCGGTCGGGCTCACAATCGGCACGGCGGTGTAATCCGATGGATCGATGCCGAGATTGTCCGACCAGATCAGGTTCTTGTAGTCGCGCCGGAAGTAGCTGGCGGTCACCGACGTGCCCGGCACGACCTCGCGCTGCACGCTGAGGTTGGTCTCGATCTGATACGGGCGGCTGATCCCGTCAGCCGGATTCTGGAGCGGCTTGGCCCCGAAGCTCGACGGCAGCGTCGAGAAATCGATCTCGCACCCAGGCGTGCGGTAGACACACCCGCGCGCACCTTGCGCGACGTCGTCGCCGTTGAGGTCCGTCCAGGTCAGCGTCGCGCTGGTGTAAAAATTCGGATCGTACGTTTCAGCGAAACCCGTGCTGTAGGCGCGCACGTACTTGCCGATCCCGAACTTCACCGCGGTCTTGCCGTTGCCCTGGACGTCCCACGCCATACCGAATCGCGGGGCCACGTCGTTCCAGTTCGGCACGTCCGGCCGCGACTCGAAATGGCGTGCGGAGACGAACCGCCCGGGCGCCACGTCATGGCCATCGATGGAGCCGTTGAAGTGTTCGAGGCGGACGCCCGGATTGATCGTCAGCCGCCCGACAGTCCACGAATCCTGGGCGTAGATGCCCTCATCGGCGTTCATCTGCGCATACGAATCCTGCGGGGTGTTGTGAATGATCACCTGCGCGGGCGCACCGCTCCGGTACAGCTGAATCAAGTCGGCCGTCTCGCTGCGCTGCCGCCAGAAATACCCCCAGCCATACTGGATGCCGGCCTTGAACGCGTGCGAACCGGTGACGTATGACGCGGACGCGACCGCCGTGCGGCGGATCGGCTCGCGGTAGTACAGCCCGCCGTCATACGAGCTGAACGCCGTTTGAAGAATCGTATCGCGACGCGGAATCGCCAACAACGACCCGAGCTGCGGCTCGAGCGTGTAGCTTTCGTTGTTGATGGCCAGTCCCGCCTCGATCAGCAACTTGCTGCTGACCGTGCTCGTCCACTTGGCTTCGGTCGTGTAGTACTGCTTCGGCGCGCGGATGTCGGTCGCCTCGCCCGAGATCGCGTACCCTGCGGGCGCGGAATTTTCGTGCCCGCGAAACTTCCGGATCCGGTCGAGGTACACGGAGAACTTGTTCTTCGGGGTGAACTGCGCGGTCAGGCGCACGACGCCGCTCCGGATGTTCGCGTCGTCAATGGTCTGGTCGCCGTTCTTGAAGAAGCTGTTCGCGATGTACTGATAGACGCCCCAGTCGCGGTAGGACGAGAAAAACCACAATCTGTCCCGGAGAATCGGACCGCCTTCCGACGCGTTGAAGTCCCACACCTTGTTGAGAC
>JAYVMG010000417.1:0-2973 GCA_043759095.1 Acidobacteriota bacterium
GGGATCATTCTCGGTACGGCGGCGTACATGTCTCCGGAGCAGGCTCGCGGCAAGGCCGTCGATCGGCGCGCCGACATCTGGGCTTTCGGTTGTGTCTTATTCGAGATGCTTGGTGGCACGCGCGCGTTCCCCGGCGACGACGTCACCGACACGATCGTCTCGGTCGTGACAAAAGAACCCGACTGGAACGCGTTGGCGCCGACCCTTCCTGTCGTCATCCGACGACTGCTGCGACGATGCCTCGAAAAGGAGCCGAAGCGCCGCCTCGATTCGGCGGCGGCGGTCCGCATCGACCTCGAGGAGGCATTGACCGGATCCGCTATGAACGCGAGCGTTGCGGACGTGGCGATCGCCGCGAACCGAGCGTTGGCGGTGAACCGATGGACGCAACGGCTGACGTGGGGCCTCGTGGCCTTGTTGCTCGCGGTTGTCGTGTCGATCTCTCGGCGCGAGGGCCATCCGCCGGGCGCACTGATGCGCTTCACGGCCGAGCCGCCCTTCGGTGCCACGCGCCCGGTCCACGAGCCCTTCGCCGTGGCGCCGGACGGCCGGGCGATCGCGTTTCGGGCGAATCAACCGGGAGGCGTACCTCGCATCTTCATCCGAAGGTTTGACGAGCCCGCCGCGCACCCGGTTGTCGGCACCGACGACGCGGCCGCGCCGTTCTGGTCGCCCGACAGCCGCTCGCTCGCGTTCTCCTACGCGGGTGGCCTGTATCGCACCGATCTTGACGGTAGCGCGCCGCGGCGATTGTGCGATGCGTCGGCCGGTGGCAGAGGAGCCCAGCTGTTCTCGGGCACGTGGGGGACGAGAGGCGTGATCGTCTTCGCGTCAGCTGGTAGCCCACTCATGCGGGTGCCGGACAGCGGTGGCACGCCGACACCCGTCACATCGCTGGACGCATCGAGCAAAGAGGTCGAGCACGCGTCGCCGTGGTTTCTTCCGGATGGTCGCCATGTGCTCTTCTTTTCGCTCCCCTTCGGCCAGACCCGAGGCGTTATCTGGGCCACGTCGATTGACAACCCCGCCCGAACCCGCGTGACCGAGAGCAGCGGAGGGGCCGCGTACGCCGAGGGGTGGCTGCTGACCACCACGCCGCCGCCGCGGAGTCTCGTCGTCCAGCCATTCGATCCGGAACGCCTGGCGCTGCGCGGCGCTGTGCAATCGGTTCGCGATCGCCTGCCCTTTAGCCGTACGAATGGCACGCCGGGGTTCTCCGTGTCGTTGAACGGCGCGCTGGCTGTCGACCGGCCCCCGCCAACCGTTCATCAGCTGACCTGGATGGACCGCTTCGGCCGGGAGTTGGCGACCGTCGGCCCCGCAGCGGTCATCCCCGATTTCGCACTCGCGCCTGACGAGAGGCACGTCGTGGCGAATGTCACCGACGTGGCGTCCCTGAAGAACGACCTCTGGATCTACGACTCGCAACGGGCGGATGGGGCGCGTCTGACCTTCCAGGGGGCCACCAGACGACCGATGTGGGCCCTTGATAGCCGGCACGTGTATTTCAACATCGTTCCGAACCTTGAGCTGCGGACGATGGCCATCGGGGCCAGTGAGCCGCAGCGCGTCGACAACGCCGGCGATTTCATGCATTTCGAAGACATCACCAGGGACGGCCGGTATCTGGTGGTGAAGTCGCTGGCCGTCCCGTATGCGGTCTGGATCCAGCGCGTCGGCGTCCCCGCTGAACGACGTGCGCTGGTTCACGATCAATTTTCCGCGACGCAGGCGCGCGTGTCGCCGGACGGCCATTGGCTCGCGTTTACCCTGGAACTGCCTCGTGGGCCGGAAGTGTTCGTGCAGCCGTTCGATCGGCCCGGCGAGCGGTACCAGATCTCGCGGACAGGCGGCACCGGCGCGATCTGGCGCGACGACAACCGCGAGTTGTACTACGAGGGCGCCGAGGGGTTGATGGCCGTGGCGATAAGCGAACGAGGCGGCGCGCTCGACGTCGGCACGCCGCAGAAGCTGTTTCCCCTGCACACGCAGGGCTACGCATTCAATCTCCCTCACAACGTCGAGGTCGCGGCGAACGGCCAGAAGTTCCTGGTCAATACGATCGTCGGCGACAGTGACAACGTGCCGATTGAAGTCACGCTCAATTGGACCGCGGGGCTGAAGAAGTGAGCCTCATTGCTGGCGATCGCATTGGTCCGTACGAGATCGTGGCTCCACTCGGCGTGGGCGGTATGGGCGAGGTGTATCGCGCGCGCGACACCAAGCTGAATCGCGACGTGGCGATCAAGGTGCTCCTGCCGGCGGTCGCGAACGATCCGGATCGCCTCGCGCGCTTCAGTCGCGAAGCGCAGGTGCTCGCGTCGCTGAATCATCCGAACATCGCGCACATTTACGGGATCGAAGACGCCGATGGCGTGAAGGCGCTGGTCCTCGAACTCGTCGAAGGTGAGGACCTCGCGCAGCGGATCGCACGCGGACCGATTCCACTCGACGAGGCGCTGCCGATTGCGCGACAGATTGCGGAGGCGCTCGAAGCCGCACACGAGCAGGGGATCATTCACCGCGATCTGAAGCCGGCGAACATCAAGATTCGTCCGGACGGCACGGTGAAGGTGCTGGACTTCGGTCTCGCCAAGGCGCTCGACGGGCCTGGTGGGTCAGGTAGGTCAGGTGGGCCGGGTGGGTTGGAGAATTCGCCGACGTTGTCGATGCACGCGACGCAGGCCGGGATCATTCTCGGCACCGCTGCCTACATGAGTCCGGAGCAGGCGACCGGCAAAGCCGTCGACAAGCGCAGCGATCTCTGGGCGTTTGGCGTCGTGTTGCTGGAGATGCTCACGGGTCGACAGGCGTTCGGTGGCGAGACGATCTCGCATGTCCTGGCTGCGGTGCTCAAGGACGCGCCGGACTGGACGACGCTGCCGGCGAACACGCCCGCGACGATTCGCCGGCTGCTCCGGCGCTGCCTGGAGAAAGACCGCGCGCGCCGGCTCGACTCGGCTGCTGACGCGC
>JAYVMG010000418.1:0-7897 GCA_043759095.1 Acidobacteriota bacterium
AGGAAGTCGAGATCATCGGCTTCAAGCCGACCGAGAAGAAGGTGGTCACCGGCGTCGAGATGGTCCGGAAAATTCTGGACTCGGGCGAAGCAGGCGACAACGTGGGCGTCCTGCTGCGGGGCGTGGAAAAGGAAGACGTCGAGCGCGGGCAGGTGCTGGCGAAGCCCGGCACGATCAAGCCGCACACGAAGTTCAAGGGCACGGTCTACGTCCTGTCGAAGGAAGAGGGCGGCCGTCACACGCCGTTCTTCAACGGCTACCGCCCGCAGTTCTACATCCGGACCACCGACGTGACCGGCACGCTCCACCTGCCGGAAGGCGTCGAGATGGTGATGCCGGGCGACAACACGGAGATCACCGGCGAGCTGATGGCGCCGGTGGCGCTCGAAGCCGGCGCGCGGTTCGCCATCCGCGAGGGTGGCCGCACCGTCGGCGCGGGCACGGTCACGGAAATCGTCGAATAGTGGCTGGTGACTGGGGCCTGGTGGCCGGAAGAACCAGCCACAAGCCACAAGCCACTAGCCACCAGACACGAGAGCAACTGACATGAGAGACATCATCACGCTCGCGTGCCTCGAGTGTAAACGGCGCAACTACAGCACGACAAAGAACAAGAAGAAGACCACCGAGCGACTCGAGATGAGCAAGTACTGCCGGTTCTGCCGGAAGCACACGTCTCACAAAGAGTCGAAGTAGTAGGCCAGTAGCTCAATTGGCAGAGCACCGGTCTCCAAAACCGGGGGTTGGGGGTTCGATTCCCTCCTGGCCTGCCAGTCCTTCGGGGTATCTATGGCAGTGAATACGTCGCCGACGACGCTCGACAACGTGAAAGACGCGGCCGGGGGCCGGTTCGAGCGCGCGCGCCTGTTTCTCAGCGAAGTGCGCAACGAGCTGAAGCGCGTCACGTGGCCGTCGCAAAAGGAAGTCTACGCCACCACGGTCGTCGTCATTGCGACGTCTGTGTTCTTCGGGCTGTATTTGTTCGCGCTCGATTCGGTGCTGCTGGCGTTGTTCCAGTGGATCCTGCGCAAGTTTGGTGCGGCATGACGGACGTGGCGACGAAGAACTGGTACATCGTCCACACCTACTCGGGCTTCGAGAAGAAGGTGGCCGAATCGCTCACCGAACGCGTGGTCGCGTACGGGCTGCAGAGTGATATCGGCGAAGTCCTGATTCCGACCGAGGACGTGGTCGAGATGCGCGGCGGCAAGAAAGTCGTGACCTCGAAGCGGTTTTTCCCGGGCTACATCCTTGTCGAGATGCACATGTCCGACAACGCGTGGCACGTGGTGAAGAACACGCCCAAGGTCACCGGCTTTGTCGGCGCCGGCGCCAAGCCGACGCCGCTCAGCAAGGACGAAGTCGAACAGATTCTGACCCAGGTGAAGACGGCGGCGGAAAAACCGAAGCCGAAGTACATGTTCGAGAAGGGCGAGCAGGTGCGGATCAACGAAGGGCCGTTCACCAGCTTCAACGGTGTGGTCGACGAGGTGAACCTCGACAAGAACACGTTGAAGGTGATGGTCACGATCTTCGGCCGCTCGACGCCCGTTGAACTCGATTTTCTGCAGGTTGAAAAGATTTAGTCATGGCGAAAAAAGTTCAGGCGATGGTGAAGCTCCAGATTGCGGCCGGCAAGGCGACGCCGGCTCCGCCCGTGGGCACGGCGCTCGGCCCGCAGGGCGTGAACATCATGGACTTCTGCAAGAACTTCAACGCGAAGACGGCGAAGGACGAAGGGCTCATCATCCCCGTCGTCGTCACCATCTATGCGGATCGGTCCTACACGTTCATCACGAAGACGCCGCCGGCGCCCATCCTGCTGAAGCGCGCAGCGAACATCGCGAAGGGCTCGGCGGAACCGAACAAGAACAAGGTCGGCACGGTCACGGCCAAGCAGGTCGAAGAGATCGCCAAGCTGAAGATGCCCGACCTCAATACGGACTCTCTGGAATCGGCGATCAAGACGGTTGCCGGCACGGCCCGCTCGATGGGCCTCGACGTCGTCGGGTAAGACCAAGTCTCAAGTCTCAAGGCTGAAGTCTCAGCGCTGAGAGTTGAGACCTGAGCGTTGCAACTTGTAAACGTGGGAGGGCTGCTCTGCGGCCCGTTTGCACCACAGGAGCGTTCATGAAGAAGCACGGCAAGAAATTCGCCGCTGCCAGCGCGCAGATCAAGGTCGATCGTGTCTACACGATCGAAGAAGCGATCCCGCTCGTGCAGAAGGTGAAATACGCGAAGTTCGACGAGACGGTCGACCTGTCGTTGCGGCTCGGTGTCGATCCGAAGCACGCCGACCAGATGGTGCGCGGCACCGTCGTCCTGCCGCACGGGCTGGGCAGGAGCAAGCGCGTGCTGGTGATCGCGGGCGGCGAGAAGCAGAAGGAAGCCACCGAGGCGGGCGCTGACGTGGTCGGCGGCGAGGAACTGGTCGACAAGATCCAGGGCGGCTTCATGGATTTCGACGCGGTCGTCGCGACGCCCGACATGATGCGTGCGGTCGGCAAGCTCGGCAAGGTGCTCGGCCCCCGCGGCTTGATGCCGAACCCGAAGACCGGCACCGTCACCATCGATATCGCGAAAGCGGTTCGCGAAATCAAAGCCGGCAAGGTGGAGTTCCGCGTCGACAAGACGGGCATCATCCACGCGCCGGTCGGCAAGTTGTCGTTTGCGGCCGATGCGCTCGTGGCCAACGCCCTCGCGTTGGTCGAGAGCATCGTGAAGGCGAAGCCGGCCGCGGCCAAGGGCAAATATCTCAAGAGCGTCACGCTGTCGTCGACGATGGGCCCCGGCGTCCGCATCGACACGACGAACATTGACGTGGTGGTGAAACACTAATGGCGGTCACGAGAGCGGATAAAGCCATCGAGCTGCAGCAGCTCGAGGCGGCCTTCAAGGGATCCGACAGCGCGATCCTGGTCGACTACAAGGGCATGAACGTCCCGCAGGTCACCGAGCTGCGGCGTCAGCTGCGGACGGCGAAGGCGGGCTACAAGGTCGTGAAGAACACGATCGCCAAGCGCGCGCTCAAGGGCACGTCGTTCGAAGTCCTCGAGAAGTTCTTCGAGGGCGCCACGGCCGTGGCCTATACCAGCACCGATCCTGTCGCGCTGGCCAAGGCGCTGATCGCGTTCGGCAAGACGACGCCGACGCTGCTGATCAAGGCGGCAGTCGTCCAGGGACACGCGGTCAAGCCGGCGGACGTGGCCGCGCTCGCTGCGCTGCCGGGCAAGCCGGAGCTGTACGCGAAACTGCTCGGCACGATGAATGCGCCGATGGTTCAGCTCGTGACGGTGCTGAGCGCCGTCCCGCGCGACCTGATGAACGTGCTGGCGGCAGCCGAAAAGAAACGCTCGGAATCCTAAAAATTAATCGATTTTTTCGAACTTTCAGGAGAGAACAACAATGGCAGACGTGACGCAGACACAGGTGGTTGAATACATCAAGGGCATCAGCGTGCTTGAGCTCTCGCAGCTCGTGAAGACGCTCGAAACGGAGCTCGGCGTGTCCGCCGCGGCCCCGATGATGATGGGCGGCGGCGGCGGCGCGGCTGCGGCCGCGGCCGTCGAAGAGAAGACCGAGTTCACCGTCACGCTGACCGAAGTCGGCGGCAACAAGATCAACGTCATCAAGGTGGTCCGCGAAATCACCGCGCTCGGCCTGAAGGAAGCCAAGGATCTCGTCGAGGGCGCGCCCAAGCCGATCAAGGAAGGCGTGAACAAGGACGAGGCCGCGGCGATCAAGAAGAAGTTCGAGGACGTCGGCGCCAAAGTCGAAGTCAAGTAAGGATGAGGGCTGAGGGCTGAGGGCTTATTGCCCTTAGCCTTTTGCCATCAGCCCTGCCGGTTTCGCCCGAGTCCTGGTCCGCGCGAGGCGTGATCCGGCGAGCGCTCTGTTTTCCTCGAGGTCTAGAGAATGTACAGCCTTCCCAAGAACGTCTACCGTGAGCGCATCGACTTCTCGAAGATCAAGACGACCGTTCCGATCCCGAATCTGATCGAGATCCAGAAAAAGTCCTACGAGCGTTTCCTGCAGATGAATCGTCTGCCGAGCGAGCGCGAGGACGCGGGTCTCCAGTCGGTGTTCAAGTCGGTCTTCCCGATTAGCGACTTCCGCGAGAACTCGTCGCTCGAGTTCATCGAGTACTCGATCGGCAACTGGGAGTGCAAGTGCGGCAAGCTGCAGGGGCTGCACCATCTGCGCAAGCCGTGCAGCGCGTGCGGCGCGACCCTGATTGCCGACCCGTACGGCGACCGCGAGGTGCTGTGCCCCCGTTGCGGCAAGGGCAACCAGGCCCGCGGGGACGTCTGTGACATCTGCGGCAACACGGTCGGGCTCAAGCTGAAGTACGACGTCGACGAGTGCCAGGAGCGCGGCATGACGTACGCCGTGCCGCTGAAGGTGACGATCCGCCTCGTGGTCTGGAACAAGGACCCCGAGACCGGCGTGAAGACCATCCGCGACATCAAGGAGCAGGAGGTCTACTTCGGTGACATCCCCCTGATGACGGAGAACGGCACTTTCATCATCAACGGCACCGAGCGCGTCATCGTCTCGCAGCTGCACCGGTCGCCGGGCGCGTTCTTCCACTCGGAAGACAAGACGCTCTACGTCGCACAGATCATCCCGTACCGCGGATCGTGGGTGGAGTTCGAGTACGACTCGAAGAACCTCCTCTACGTGCGCATCGACCGCAAGCGGAAGTTCCTCGCGTCCGTCTTCCTGCGCGCCCTCGGGCTGCGCGGCGCCGACGAGATCATCCGGACCTTCTACAGCGTCGAGAAGCTGTTCCTGAAGTCGGGGTCGATCCACTGGGGCGTCAGCGACAGCCTGGTCGGCCTCCGCGCCGCCAGGACATTGTCGTGCCGGGCGAGAATTTCACCGTCCAGCAGGGCAAAAAAATCACCAAGAACGCCATCGAGGCGCTCAAGAAGGCGAACGTCGAAGCGGTCGAGATCTCGGACGCCGAACTCGAAGGCGCCTTTGCCGCCGCCGATGTCGTCGATCCGTCGACCGGTGAGGTGATCCTCGAAGCGAACGAGATGCTCGAGCCGCGCGTGATCTCGATGGCGCAGGAGAAGAACGTCGACCGCATCGACATCTTCTTCCCCGAGCGCGACGAGGTCGGGTCAATCATCGGCCAGACGCTGAAGAAGGATCCGATCCACACGCACGAGGAAGCGCTCATCGAGATCTACCGCCGCCTGCGGCCCGGCGATCCGCCGACGCTCGACAGCTCGCGGTCGCTCTTCGAGAACATGTTCTTCAACCCGCAGAAGTACGACTTCTCGCGCGTCGGCCGGCTCAAGCTGAATACGAAGCTCGGGCTGAACACACCGCTCGACGAGAAGATCCTGCACCCGCAGGACTTCTATGAGGTCATCGAATACCTGCTCAAGCTGCGGAAGAACCCCGCCAACGTGGACGACATCGACCACCTGGGCAACCGCCGCGTCCGCTCCGTGGGCGAACTCCTCGAGAACCAGTTCCGTATCGGGCTGGTCCGCATGGAGCGCGCGATTAAAGAGAAGATGTCGGTCTACCAGGAAATGGCGACGGCGATGCCGCACGACCTGATCAACGCGAAGCCGGTCATGGCCGCGATTCGCGAATTCTTCGGGTCGTCGCAGCTCTCGCAGTTCATGGACCAGACCAACCCGCTCTCCGAGATCACGCACAAGCGGCGTCTCTCGGCCCTCGGGCCAGGCGGTCTGTCGCGCGAGCGCGCCGGCTTCGAGGTGCGCGACGTGCATCCAACGCACTACGGTCGCATCTGCCCGATTGAGACGCCTGAAGGTCCGAACATCGGCCTGATCTCGTCGCTGTCGTGCTACGCGCGCATCAACGAGTTCGGCTTCATCGAGTCGCCGTACCGCAAGGTCAAGGACGGCCGCGTCACCGACTACGTCATGGTCATCAACGCCGCCGGCTCGAAGTACAAAGCCGGCGACATCGTCGAAGCCGACGAAATGGTGAACGAAGAGGGGCGGCCGAAGAAGAAGGGCGTGGAAGTGGAGCCCTATTCCTTCTACCTCTCGGCGTGGGAAGAGGACCAGTACATCATCGCGCAGGCCAACGCCGCGGTGGACGAGAACGGCAAGCTGACGCAGGACCGCGTCAACGCGCGGCAGGCGGGCAACTTCATTCTCGCGCCCAAGGCGAACATCCAGTTCATCGACGTGTCGCCGAAACAGCTCGTCTCGGTGGCCGCGTCGCTCATCCCGTTCCTCGAGAACGACGATGCGAACCGCGCCTTGATGGGATCGAACATGCAGCGCCAGGCCGTGCCGCTGCTCCGCGCCCGGTCGCCGTACGTCGGCACCGGCATGGAGTACATCACGGCGCGTGACTCGGGCGCCGTCATCGTCGCGCGCAGATCCGGCACCATCGACTACGTCGACTCGCAGCGCATCGTTGTGCGCGTGGAGAGCGAGAACGAAGACGTCAGCCGGGAGATGGGCGCCGACATCTATCCGATGACGAAGTTCAAGCGCTCCAACCAGAACACCTGCATCACCCAGAAACCGATCGTCCGGGTCGGCCAGAAGGTGCATAAGGGTCAGGTGATGGGCGACGGACCCTGCACCGAGCTCGGCGAGCTCGCGCTGGGACGCAACGTCCTGGTCGCGTTCATGCCGTGGCGCGGCTACAACTTCGAAGACGCGATCCTCGTGTCTGAACGCATGGTGAAGGACGACTACTACACGTCGATCCACATCGAAGAGTTCGAGATCGAGTCGCGGGATACGAAGCTCGGGCCGGAAGAAATCACCCGCGATATCCCGAACGTCTCGGAAGGGTTCCTGAAGGACCTGGACGAGAGCGGGATCATCCGGATCGGCGCGAACGTGAAACCGGGCGACATCCTCGTGGGCAAGGTCACGCCGAAGGGCGAGACGCAGCTGACGCCGGAAGAAAAGCTGCTCCGTGCGATCTTCGGCGAGAAGGCCGGCGACGTGCGCGACGCGAGCCTGATCTGCCCGCCCGGCATCGAGGGCATCATCGTCGGCGTGAAGATCTTCTCCCGCAAGGGCATCGAAAAGGATGACCGCGCGAAAGCGATCGAGCAGGACGAGCTCGACATGATGGAGAAGAACCTGCAGGACGAGATCCGCATTCACCACGAAGAAGTGAAGAAGAAGGTCATCGTCATGCTGCGCGGGCAGCAGCTCCGGTCGGACCTGTTCGACGAGTACGGCCGCGAGCGGCTGCTGAAGAAGGGCGCCGACCTGACGCAGGACATTCTGCAGGAGATGCCCTACGAGACGATGGTCCGCCTGAAGATCGTGACGGACGATTCGCGTCTCGAGGACGACCTGCGGGATCTGGAAGAGCGGACCGAGCGCCAGGTGGAAGTCACCCGGAATCTGTTCGAGGAGAAGAAAGAAAAAATCCGCCGCGGCGACGAGCTGCCGCCGGGCGTGATCAAACTGGTCAAGGTCTACGTCGCGATGAAGCGCAAGCTGTCGGTCGGCGACAAGATGGCCGGACGGCACGGTAACAAGGGCGTCATCGCGCGCATCCTCCCCGAGGAGGACATGCCGCATCTGCCGGACGGCACACCGGTGGAAATCGTGCTGAATCCGCTCGGCGTTCCGTCGCGTATGAACGTCGGTCAGATTCTCGAGACGCATCTCGGCTGGGCCGCGCATGCGCTTGGCCTCTACTTTGCCACCCCCGTCTTCGACGGGGCCACGGAGCAGGAGATCAAGAACTGGCTCGACCGCGCCGGCCTGCCCAAAGGCGGGAAGACGCAGCTCTACGACGGCATGACGGGCGACAAGTTCGAACAGGATACGACCGTCGGCTACATCTACATGCTGAAGCTGTCTCACCTGGTCGACGACAAGATCCATGCGCGATCGATCGGGCCGTACTCGCTCATCACCCAGCAGCC
>JAYVMG010000419.1:0-2969 GCA_043759095.1 Acidobacteriota bacterium
TTCTCGTCGTCATCGTCTGACGCCGGTGTTGCCGCAGGGGCGGGCGCTGCGGCCGGTTGCGCGTATACAGGTCTGGCGGCAAAGGCCGCGAATGCCAGAAACAGAGCGAGAACGGTCGACAAAGAATATCGGTTCACAATGCGGCTCCATGAGCAAGGCTTTGACCAGCCCTAAGACGTTGATAACAAAGAAGGAACAGCGGTAGCGGCGTTACTCGGAACGTAAGCTCTTACGGTCTGCGATACACGACGATGCCGCCCACCATGGTCATCGTCACGTGCATCTGCTCTATGTGTTTGGCGGGAACGGTCAGGATGTCTTCGGGAAGGACCACGAGATCGGCGAGTTTGCCCGCTTCGATCGACCCCTTGATGCGCTCTTCGAAGGTCAGGTACGCGTTGTTGATCGTCTCGACCTGCAGCGCTTCCTTACGCGTGATCTGCTGATCGGCGCCGAGGACGCCGCCACTGATCGTGTTGCGTGTGACGAAGTGGTAGATCACCCAGAGCGGTGGGTACGGCACGACGGCTGAATCGGTGCCGCCGGCGACGATGAATCCCTGATCGATGAACGCGCGCATCGGCGTGGTCCGTGCGGCGCGCACGGGTCCCCAGTAGGTCACGAGGCTCGGACCCGCGAGGTACAGATGGTCCTGCGCGGAAATGACCAGGTCGAGTTTCTTCAAGCGCGCGAACTGATCGGGCTGCGCGATGAAACCGTGCTCGAGTACCCAGCGGCGGCCGGCGATCGGCTTCTCCGCGTTCGCGGCCTCGTACGCGGCGATCACCTCATCGATCGCCGCGTCACCGACCGCGTGCGTCGCCACACGCCACCCGAGGCGGTTCAGTTCCTTGACCACATCGGTGTACGGCGCCTGCTTCATCGTGTTGACGCCAAAGAACGTGCCCTTCTCGCCCCACGGTTCGGCGTACGGCTCGCGCATCCAGCCGCCTTCGAAACCGCCGTCCACGCCGAGTTTCATGCCGCCGACGCGCAGCCACTCGTCCCCTTCGTCCGGCTTCACGTTCAACGCGGCAACCGCGGCGCGCATCTTCTCGGCGGAGTCGGCGCCGACGCGCATCAACTGATTCACGCGGATCGTCAGCAGACCGCGACGCTTCATCTCCTCCAGCAGCCGGTACTGTTCAATCGGCGCGCCCGGATAGCGGATGCTCGTCAGACCGGCAGCGTTCAGTTTCTTGTGCTGCTCGACCAGCGCGTCGATCGTCAGCGGCGGCGCCGACGGCAGTTGCACGAGGGACTTCGCGCGGTCGATCAGCTCCCCGTTCAACTCGCCCTGCGCGTCGCGCGTGATCCGTCCGCCAGCCTGTTGCGGTGTGTCCTTCGTGATGTTCCACTTCTGAAGCGCCGCGGAGTTGAGGATGTACTCGTGCCCACCGCGCACCAGCACGACCGGGTTGACGGGCGACACGGCGTCGAGGTCGCGCCGGTACGGCAGGCGATGCTCCACCAGCTGCGCCTCGTGCCAGTCGCTGTTCGACACGATGACGTCGCCAGGACGGGTCTGCTTCACCCGCGCGGCGACGGCGGCCAGGATGTCGGGCAGGCTGCGGGCGCCGGAGAGATCGACACCCGGTCCACCACCCGCATCGTGCAGATGACCGTCGGCGAGCCCGGGGATCACCGTCTGCCCATGCAGATCGATCGTCGTCGTCTTCGGGCCAGCGAGCGTGCGGATCGCGGTATTTGTGCCGACCGCACTGAATCGCCCGCCGGAGATCGCCACAGCCTCCGCGATCGAAAACCGCGCGTCAACCGTGATCACATGACCGTTGACGAGGATCGTGTCCGGCGGCGTGGCCGGTCGCTGCGCGCCGATCGCCGACAGGGCGAGCGCGACAGCGCTTGTCCGCAAGACTAAAGTCTTGCGCCACTTCCAGAGCGATCCCCGGTGGCGCAAGACTTCAGTCTTGCGTTCCTCGTGGCGCAAGGCTTCAGTCTTGCGTTCCTCGTGGCGTAAGACTTCAGTCTTGCGTTCCTCGTGGCGTAAGACTTCAGTCTTGCGTTCCTCGCGGCGCAAGACTTGAGTCTTGCGTTCCTCGCGGCGCAAGACTTGAGTCTTGCGATCAATGTTCATGGCTGTGCCGCACGCATCGGTGTGCGCAGCGTACCGATGCCGTCGATCTCAATCGTGACGATGTCGCCTGGCTTGAGGAATTCCGGCGGCTTTCGGCCCGCGCCCACGCCGTCCGGCGTGCCGCTCGAGATCACATCGCCCGGATACAGGGTGAGGATTCCGGTCAGGTAGCGCACCATGTGCGCCTCGTTCCAGATGAAGTTCTTCGTGTCGCCGTCCTGCTTCACCACGCCGTTCACCTTGGTGACGATGTGGAAGGACGCCGGATTGGCGACGAATTCCTTCGGCACGATGAACGGGCCAAACGGCGCCGAGCGATCGCCGCTCTTCCCCGCGAACCAGTTCGGGCTCGCAAACATGCCTGTTAGCGGACGCCGGCCCGTGCCGCCACGATCGCTGAGGTCGTACATGATGCTGTAGCCGAACACGTAGTCGTGCGCCTGCGTTTCCCCAACCTTGAACGCGGTCTTCCCGATGACGATCGCCAGTTCGCCTTCCCAGTCGATGTTGCGCCCGGGCGTAATCGTGTACGGCTCGTTCGGATCGATGATGCAGGACCGCGGCGACTTCGCGAAAAACACCGGGTCTTCCTTGTCCGGATCCGCTTCGTTCGCCGCCTTCTGCTGCGGGCTGCCCGGCGCGAACATTTCGCCGGCGTGCAGCTTGTAGTTCGCCGCGATCGCCAACAGGTTGTACGGGTATTTGATCGGCGCGAGGATCGCGACCTTCTCGACGTCGAACACGAACGGCGCCGCGTCGAGCTTCGCGTCCTTGAAATAGTTCGCGATGCGATACAGGTGTGGCGCGATCGTCCCGTAGTTCTCGATCAGCGTCCGCATGTCGCGCGGCATCGCCGGCGTCCCGCGCAGAG
>JAYVMG010000420.1:0-2968 GCA_043759095.1 Acidobacteriota bacterium
GCAAGCAAAGCCGCGCGCGAGCTATCGGCCGATCGATCGACCGCGTCCAGCCGGCGCGAAAGCCGGCGAGACGGTGGAACTCGGCGTCACCGTCTGGCGTCTTCGCGTGGCGAAGCCGGGAGAACCGGCGCGGTTGCTCGTGCAGGAAGCGGATGCCGCCACCGAGTGGACGCCAGAGCGCGTCGCGTCGGGAACGGCGCTGGCGATCGGCGATCGCGTGCGGCTCAGCATCGAGTCGCCGCGCGCCGGCTATCTCTACGTCATCGATCGCGAGCAGTTCGCGGACGGCACGCTCGGCGCGCCGTATCTGGTGTTTCCGACGAAGCGCACACGCGGCGGCGACAACAAGGTCACCGGCGGCCGGCTGATTGACATCCCGGCGCAGGACGATCGGCCGCCGTACTTCACGATGAAGCCGAGCCGTCCTGATCAGACGGGCGAGCGGCTGACGCTCGTTGTCACGGACGCGCCGCTCGGCGACCTCGCGATCGGGGATCAACCGCTGGCGCTGGCGGCCAGCCAGGTCGCCGATTGGGAAGCCCGCGGCGGTGGGTCGGTGCAGCGGCTCGAAATGATCGGCGGCGCGGGCCGCGCGTGGTCGCGCGCGGAGCAGCGCGCCGGGGCTGACGGGACGCGGCGGTTGACACAGGAGGATCCGCCTCCCCAAACGCTCTTTCGCGTCGTCGTGAGCCAGCCGAATCTCGTCGTCGTCAACGTGACGTTGCCGCAGTCTCGCGGCCCGTCGAAGAAGTAGCCAAGGAGAAGCGCACATGCCGATGTACAAACTACAGTCTCCCGCCGGGACCGACACCGGATACACCATGAACATCACCGGATCATCGGCGTCCGGAGTTAACGTGGGATACAACAACAGCAGCAACGGACCGTGGACAACCTTCGCGACACCGACATTTATCACCAAGAGCGGCGGTAACGGCACGCCTGCCTCGCCGAACGCGGGCGACACGCTTCAGCTCTTGGGAACGTTTGGCCCAATCGGCACGACCCCCGCTGTGACCGTGTCCGGCACGATGACCTACGTGGCGACGACGGGGCCGACCAAGGGCTACACCGGTGCGGCGCCGGGACTCGAGGCCGACACGGCCGACTGGGCGGCGCCCTCGAACTGATCGGACCATGAGAGACTGAATGCGCCTGGTGTTTGCGGTGGCTGCGGCGGGATGGCTGGCGGCGCAGGTCGCTGCGCCGGCAGATCCCGCGCTGCACGCCGGCGCCGTGATCGAGCGTACGTTCGAGCAGGCTGCGCCGCACACCTACCGTGTCGAGCTCGCACCACACGATTTTCTTCATGTCGTCGTCGAGCAGCACGCCCTCGATGTGGGGCTCCGGCTGGTCGATCCTGCCGGAGCCGTTCTTGCGCAGTCCGACTCCATGAACGGTGACTTCGGCGCCGAGCGGGTCGCCTTCATCGCTTCGGCGGCGGGGGTGTACTTCCTCGAAGTGCGTCCTCCCTCCACGAGTTCCAGTGGCTCCTACACGCTCGAGGTCCGCGCGCTTCATCCGGCGACACCGGCGGATGTGCAGCTCGAAGCTGCGGAGCACGTGTTTCGCGACGCAGAGACGGCACGGCGCGGAAGCACGCCGGAGGCGCGCGCGCGCGCCGTGGCGAAGTATCTCGAAGCCGCCGAGGCCTTTCGAGCGCTGAGTCTGGACTACGAATACGCGCTCGCGCAGTTCTCGCGCGGATTCATGCATCTGTCCGGCGGCGAGACGCGCGCTGCCGTCGCTGACCTGAACGCCGCGCTCCCGGTCGTCCGGGCCCGGAACGACCAGCTGCTGCCCTCGGTACTGAATGCGCTCGGCGGGGCGTTCGACATTCTCGGCGAACTCGACCGCGCCATGACGTACTACCGGGAGGCCCTCGCCTTCTTCCGGACGGACGGCAATCGCAGTGGGGAAGCGTCTGCGCTGAACAACGTCGGCAAGCTGTACGCGGACATGGCCAGCTGGCAGTCGGCGCTCGACCACTACCGGCAGGCGCTGCCGCTGGCGCGCGCGCAGCACAACACCCGGCTGGAAGGCGTCGTGCTGAACAACATCGGCGTGGCATTCGACCGGCTCGGCGACACGGACCAGGCGGTGGACTACTTCCGGCAGGCGCTCGATGCGCGGCGGACGGCGCGTGACAAAAGCGGCGAGGCCGACACGCTGGACCAGATGGCTGTCTCGGAGACGCGCCGCGGTGATCTGCGGCGGGCGCTCGCGTACTACGATCAGGCATTGCCCCTGCGCCGAGAGGTCGGCAATCGCCTCAGGGAAGCCGTCACGCTCAACGAGCGCGGCCGGACGTACCTCGCCCTCGGCCAGACCGATCGGGCGCTCGCGGCATTTGAAGAAGCCCTGCCGCTCAATCGCTCCGGTGGCGATCGGCGGAACGAAGCGCTGACACTCGGCAACCTCGCCGGCACGCAAGCGGCACTGGGCCGGCACGATCGAGCCATGGAACTGGCGGGCCAGGCGCTGGGGATGTTCCGCGACATCGGCGATCGCAATAACGCCGCCGCGATGCTCAACCGGATCGCCCAGTCCGAGCGTGACCAGGGACAGCTCACGGAATCCGCGCGCGATGCCGCGGCCGCGCTCGCGGAGATCGAGGCCGTCCGCGGTCGCGTCGTCAGCAGCGACTTGCGCGCGTCGTACCTGGCGCGCCAGCATGACGCGTTCAACTTCTATGTCGACGTGCTCATGCGACAGCACGATCGGCAGCCGGTGGCCGGTTTCGATCGCCAGGCGTTCGATGCGAGCGAGCGCGCACGGGCGCGCAGCCTCCTCGACAACCTCGCCGAATCGGGCGCGCAGATCGCCAAGGGCGCCGACCCGGCGCTGCTCGATCGCGAGCGGCGCATCAGCCAGGAGATGAGCGCGAAAGCCGACCGGTTGATGCGGTTCGCCGGGCGATCACCCGCGCCGCCCGAGGCAGTCGCGCTCGATCGCGAGATCCGCGCAC
>JAYVMG010000421.1:0-2958 GCA_043759095.1 Acidobacteriota bacterium
GTGGCGCGCGCGCAATGCGCACGCAATCGCGGCGAGCCGCGCGGGAGGCCAGCGCTTGTTCGGCCACGCGGCGCCGGGATTCAACAGCGCGTAGCGGCCGCCCGCCTGCTCCCGGACAGTCCGCGCGGCATCGGTGTCGATGTCCTCGATCGGAAACTCGCGCGACGGCGCCGTGATGCCCAGCCGGTTCAGCACGCCGAGGTTGATGTCCACGACGTGCCGCGTTTCGCGGTGATCGAAGAGACCGCCACGGCCGGGATCGTGCGCCTCCGTGTAGAAGACTCGCGCGGCCCGCTCGCGCGCGTACCGCGACGAGAATCCGATGACGCGCGGCGCGCCGGACGCGCGCGCGAGCACGGCGGACTTGATCAATCCCTGCAGATCAATCGTGACGTCGTACCGCGACCGGCGCAGTTCGCCAATGGCCGCAAGCAGCGACGTGCCGCCAGACGCATGACCGCGGTCGTTGATCACGAGCCGCCGGTCGATGACTGGAACCAGATCAAGGATTTCACGATGCTTCGCGCTGACGAGCCAGTCAATGCGCGCCGAGGGAAACGCGCGGCGCAGCGCGGCCGCCACCGGGATCGCATGCACGACGTCGCCCAGGGCGCCCAGGCGCACAATCAGGAAACGGCTCACGAGCCCGCGATCCTTTTCAACAGTTCGCGTGTCGCGTGACTTTTGGGATCGCCCACGATGGCCGTCCGACCGCCGTAGCCGGCGACGACCGCGCGCTCGGGTACGGTGTCCACGGTGTAGTCGGTGCCTTTGCAGTGCACGTTTGGTGTGATCAGCAGCAGCAGCCGCTCGACCGTCGCGTCGCCGAAGATGACGACGTAGTGAACGCCGCGAAGCGCGCCGACGAGTTCAGCGCGGTCGGATGCGGTGAGGATGGGGCGTCCTTCGCCCTTCAGACCAGCGACCGATCGATCGTCATTGACGGCGACGATCAGCCGATCCGCTTCAGCCGCGGCGCCCTGCAGGTAGCGCACGTGACCGACGTGGAGCAGATCGAAGCAGCCATTGGCGAACGCGACGGTGCGCCCAGCCGCGCGATCGCGAGCGACGGCTTCGACAAGTTCCGACTCCGACAACACCACGTTTGCCTTTTGCCTGTGCCCTTCGAGTTCTAACTTCTCAGTTTTCGGTTCTCAGTTCTGCCTTCGCCGTCCCTGAGGCGGCCCTTCCTGCGACCAGTTCTCGAGCGACGTGTCGTGATCGCTGGTGACGGCGTCGGACAACTCCTGCGCGGAGATGGTCGCCGTTCCGCGTTTCATCACCACCAGCCCGCCGGCGTAGTTGGCGAGGCGCGCGGCTTCGTAGAACGATGCGCCCGCTGCGAGCGCGAGCCCGAACGCGGCAATCACCGTGTCGCCTGCGCCGGTGACATCGGCCACTTCGTCCGCGCCGAAAATCGGCACGTGGATCGTCGCCTGCTTCGGCTGGAACAGCGCCATCCCGCGGCTGCCGCGCGTGATGAGTACTGCGTGCATGCCCGTGCGGCGCAGCAGCAGCCGGCCCGCCCGCTCCAGCGCCTCCGGGTCATCGTTGATGTGGATGCCGAGCGCGGCTTCGACTTCCGACTCGTTCGGCGTGCATGTCGTGAGACCGCGGAAGTCGAGCAGGCGGTAGCGGGAGTCGAGCAGCACCGGGATCGGACGCCGCCGCGTGCGTTTGGCGACGCTGCGGCGGATTGCCTCGGCCAGCGCCGGCGTCACGAGACCGGAGCCGTAGTCCGACAGCAGCACGGCGTCACAGTCCTCGAGCGCCGGCCCGATCTTCTTCGCCAGCGCGAGGCTCACGGATTCGTCGAGCGGCCACCCGGTTTCGCGATCGATGCGGACCACCTGCTGCCGCGCCGCGTGGACGCCGCCCGCCAGGATGCGCGTCTTGACCGGCGTGCGGTACTCGCGCGCGCGGATGATGTGGACGCGGTCGACGCCGCGGTGGAAACTCGTCAGCAGGCGTCGTCCTTCGGAATCGGCGCCGACGAGCCCGGACAGCCGGGCGCGCCCGCCAAGCGCCGCCACGTTGTTGGCTGCGTTGCCCGCGCCGCCTGCGACGACCTGTGTCGCGTCGTACTTGAGAATCAGGACCGGCGCCTCCCGCGAGACGCGGGCGACCTCGCCGTAGATGAACTCGTCGGCAATCAGATCGCCGATGACCAGCACGCGCCGGCTCGAGAAGCCGTCGACGAGAGCGAGCAGGCGTTCTTTGCGCTCAGCCTCGCCCGGCAGGGGATGTACAGATCGAGCTATCAACATTTCAGGTTTCAGGTTTCTGAGTTTTAAGTTCTAAGTTTTAAGTTCTAACTTTGAGAGAATCCACCCAGCCGCCGCCGCCAGATTATCCACCACCGCGTCAGCAGTGACGCCATCCGGCGGCCGCCGTTCTTCGTTCGCGCCTATCCCGGTTCGCACGAGCAGCGTCTGCGCACCGACGGCCTGACCTAGCTGGACATCGATCCACTTGTCGCCGACGACGAATGATCGCGCCGGATCGAGGTCGAGATCAGCGGCCGCCCGGTCGATCATCCCGCGCCCGGGTTTGCGGCACGCGCAACGGCGCGCATATCCTGCGACGCTGCCGTCCGGATGGTGCGGACAATAGTAATACGCGTCCACGCGGGCGCCGCCGGCCGACAGCCGCGCGTCGATCGCGCGATGCGTCTCGCCGACAAACACCTCGGTGAACAGCCCGCGCGCGATGCCCGACTGGTTCGTCACGACGACGACCGCGAGACCCGCCTGATTGAGCGCGCGGATCGCATCCACCGTCCACGGATAGAACGCGATGCGATCGAGGGCGTTCAGGTAGCCGACGTCTTCGATCATCGTGCCGTCGCGATCGAGAAATACAGCGGGCTTCACAGGGTCCTTCGCGCGGAGGCGAGCACCGCGGACACCGCGACGCCGCGCATGCAGCGCTGATCGATCGGACACTCCCGCAGCATGC
>JAYVMG010000422.1:0-7857 GCA_043759095.1 Acidobacteriota bacterium
GATCGCGCCGTCGACTACGCCTACCAGACGCGCGAGCGCTTCCCCGATCGCCACGTCTTCCTCACCGGAGAAATCATCCATAACCCGCATGTGAACGAAAAACTGCGGGCGATGGGCATCCGCTTTCTCACCGACACCGGGGAAAACACCGACAGCCTCGACGCGTCGGACGTCGTGATCCTCCCGGCGTTCGGCGTCACCGTCGCGATGCTCGAGCAGCTCGATCGCCGCGGCTGCACGCTGATCGATACGACGTGCGGCTCGGTGCTCAACGTCTGGAAGAACGTGCGCCGGTACGCCGAAAGCGGCTTCACCTCGATCATCCACGGCAAGGTGTGGCACGAGGAAACGCAGGCGACGGCGTCGCAGGCGGTGCAGTACGGCGGCACCTACCTCGTCGTGTTCGATCAGCCGGAGACGGACATCGTCTGCAACTACATCCGTCACGGCGGCGATCGCGCGGCGTTCCTGGCGCGCTTCGAGAAGGCGGCATCCCCGGGCTTCGATCCCGACCGCGATCTGCAGCGCATCGGTCTCGCCAACCAGACGACGATGCTGATGACCGAATCGCTCGAGATCGGCGACATGATCCGCGCGGCCATGCGCGACCGCTACGACGACGCCAACCTCGCCACGCACTATCAGGCGTTCGACACGATCTGCAGCGCCACCCAGGATCGCCAGGATGCCGTCGTCGCGCTGCTGCGCGAGAAGCCGGTGGACCTGATGATCGTCATCGGCGGCTACAACAGCAGTAACACCGCGAACCTCGCGCGCATGTGCCATGCCTCGCGCCCGACGTTTCATATCGCGGATCCGGACTGCCTGGTCTCGGCGCAGGAGATCCGGCATCGCCCGGTGGGCTCGAAAGCCGAGGTGACCGCGACGGGCTGGCTGCCGCCGGAGGGACCGCTTTCGATCGGGCTGACGTCGGGGGCCTCGACGCCCGACAATCTCGTCGGCGCCGCGATCGCGCGGCTCACGGAATTCTGCGGATAACAAGGCCGCCTTCCCCGGGGGAGACGACGTAAAAAGTTGTCTCCTGCTAAACACTTCCAGAGACCCCGTCGTATCCCCTCAAGTAACGGCTTTCCAGAGGTTTACGCATGAGGCAGACTTGGATTTGTCGGCTGCTGTCAGCGGTTTTCGTGCTGGCGCTCGCCGCTCCTATCCACGGACAATCGTTTGGTTTCGCGTGGTGGAAGGACGCTCAGTTTCAGCACGATCTGAGCCTGTCCGCCGATCAAACCGCAAGGATCGATGCCATCTTCCAGGCGGCCATTTCTCAGCTTCGACCGAAGGCAGAGGAACTGACCAAGCAGGAAGAACTGCTGTCTCAGCAGATCGTGGCCGGAGCCGACGAGGCGCTGGTCATCAAACAGATCGACAAGGTGGAAGCCATTCGGGCTCACCTGAACAAAATGCGAACCCTGATGCTCCTCAAGGAGCGTCAGGTGCTGTCGTCCGACCAGCGGGTCAAGTTGAACAAGCTCCACGAACAGTGGGAACGGGATCACAAGCGGCCGTCACGCGGAGACGTCAAGTAATGGAGAGACTGGCAATGACACGGAACGGGTCGATCTGGATGCTCACCGCGGCGTTCGTAATGTCGGGCCTCGCCACGCCCGCGCGCGCCCAGCAGGTTTCGGAAGCGCGCATTCGCGAACTGATCACGCAGGCCGCCGATCGCGCCGCGACTGGCAACCTCGCCACCGACAGCCAGCCCCCGACGACCTCGGCGGCCGGGCAGCGGCCCATCGTCCGGCTGACGCTCGACGATGCGGTCAAGTTTGCCCTCGACCGCAACCTCGACATCGCGGTGCAGCGGTTGAATCCGGAGATCAACGACCTCGCGGTCGCCAGGATCCGCGCCGTCTATCACCCGTCGCTGACGTCGACGATCGCGACCCAATCGACCTCGACCCCCGCAACCTCGACGCTGACCGGCGGACTCGCCGCCGGCTCATCGGTCATCGCGGGCCTGTCCACCTACAACGGCGGCGTCTCGCAGTTCGTCCCCTGGGGTGGCGGCTCGTTCAACGTGGCGCTGAACAATAACCGTGCGACGACGACGAGCTTGAACTCGCTCTTCAACCCTGCGTACAACACGTTCTGGTCCGGCAACTACACGCAGCCGCTGCTGCGCGGCTTCCGGATCGACTCGACGCGCCAGCAGGTACAGGTCACGCGGATCAACCGCGACATCTCGGACGTCCAGCTCAAGGCGACCATCACCAACACGCTCTCGAACGTCCGCAACGCCTACTGGGACTATGTGTTCGCGATCCAGTCGGTCGAAGTGGCCAGGCAGTCGGTGGCGCTGGCCGAGCAGCTCGTGAAGGATAACAGCACCCGCGTTGAGGTCGGCACGATGGCGCCGATCGACGTCGTCGCGGCGCAGTCGCAGTCGGCCACGCAGAAGCAGAATCTCGTCATCGCGCAGGCGACGATGCGGACGACGGAACTGGCGCTCAAGCGCTTTATCGTCTCTGGCACGACCGATCCCAACTGGAACGTCAATCTCGACCCGACCGACCGCCCGGACTTCCGGCCCGAGCCGATCGACGTCGAAGCGGCGGTGCGCCGCGCGCTCAACGAGCGGACGGACCTCGCGATCGCGAAGAAGAACGTCGCCGCCAACGACGTCACGCTGAAGTATCTGCAGGATCAATTGAAGCCGCAGGCGGATTTCGTCGGGGCGTACGGCCTTACGGGTCTCGGCGGCACACAGCTGCAGAAGGACGGGACGAGCGTGAACGCCAACGTGATCGGCACGATCCCAGGCGGTTACAGCAATGCGATTTCGTCGCAGTTCAACAACCCGCGGTGGACCGCGCAGGTCAATATCAGCTATCCGCTCGGCGTCAGCTCGCAGCAGGCGTCGGTGGCGCGTGCGCGCGTGCAGTTGAACCAGGTGGCGGCACAGACCAAACAGATCGAGCTGCAGGTCGCGACCGACGTGACCAACGCGGCGATCAACGTGACGAGCGGCGTCGAACGCGTGCAGGCGGCGCAGGCCGCGCGCGAGCTCGCGCAAAAAACGCTGGAAGCCGAACAGAGCAAGTTCGAAGTCGGCATGTCCACCAGCTACAACGTGATTCTGACGCAGCGCGATCTGGCGACCGCCCAGAGCAACGAACTCCAGTCGATCCTCAACTATCGCAAGGCGCTCGTCGAGCTCGAGCGCGTGCAGCAGACGACGCTGACGAACCTGAATATCACCATTCTGAGCGCCACCGGCGGCGCCACCGTGACGACCGGCGGACAGTAGCCGCCGACTCAGAGAAACCGACGCTTTTATGAAACGAGCCATCATCGGCCTGTTGATCGTCCTGGCCATCGGCGCCGGCGCGGGCGCGTATTACATCCGCCGCGGCGGGCCGGAGATCCAGGTCAACACGTCGCCGATTTCCCGGGGCGACATCACCGACACGGTCGGCGCTTCGGGCACGCTGCAGGCGGTGACGACCGTGCAGGTGGGCAGCCAGGTCTCAGGGAACATCCAGTTCCTCGGCGCCGACTTCAACTCGATCGTCAAGAAGGGGCAGGTCGTGGCGCGGCTGGACCCGTCGCTCTTCGATGCCCAGCTTCAGCAGGCCAAGGCCAACCTCGCGCAGACGCAGGCGAACCTGACCAAGGCGCAGAGCGATCTCGAGCGGACCAAAGTACAGCTGACCGATGCGCAGCAGAAGTTCGCGCGCTCGAAAGAGCTGGCAAGCAGGAGCCTGTTGCCGCAGAGCGATCTCGACTCCGCCAAGATCGCGGTCGACTCCGCCCAGGCGAGTCTCGCGTCGCAGGAGGCCACCGTCTCGCAGACGCGTGCCGCCGTCAGCCAGTCGCAGGCGTCGGTCAACCAGAACCAGGTGAACCTCGATCACACCGTGATCCAAGCACCGATTGACGGCATCGTCACGCAGCGCAGCGTCGACGTTGGACAGACGGTCGCCGCGAGCATGCAGGCGCCGACGCTGTTCATCATCGCGGCCGATCTCACCAAGATGCAGGTGAATGCAAACATCGACGAGGCCGACGTGGGTCGCATTCGCCCTGGCCAGCACGTGACGTTCAAGGTCGACGCGTACCCGACGGAGACGTTCGAAGGCGCCGTGTCGCAGATCCGTCTGCAGCCGGTCGTCGTGCAGAACGTCACGACCTACGGCACCGTGATCGATGTGCCGAACGCTCAGCTGAAACTCAAGCCGGGTATGACGGCGAACGTGAAGGTCGAGATCGCCAAGCGCACGGACGCGCTGCGCGTACCGAACGCGGCGCTCCGCTTCCGGCCGTCGACTGATGTGTTCGCGGCGCTCAATCAGCCCGTACCGCCCGAGGCGCTGAACACCGGAGGCCGCGGCGGGCGTGGCAGCGGTCAGGGTCGCGGCGGAAATCGCAACGGCGCGGACGTACCGACTACTGCCCCATCGGCGTCGGCGCCATCCGCGCCTGCGGCGACCCCTGCGGCTCCGGCAGCAGGGGCCGCTCCCGAGATCGGATTCCGCGCGCGCATGAAGGATCGCGGTCAGGCCAAGAGCGCGACGGCCGGAGCGCAGACGATCGACGCGCTGTTCGCGCCGCTGCCGGTCGTGGAATCGCGAGGCCGCGCGTGGCTGTTCATGAACCACGAGCTGAAAGCCGTCAACGTGCGGCTCGGCATCACCGACGGCACGCATACCGAGCTCATCAGCGGCGAGTTGCAGATGAACATGGAAGTCGTCACCAGTGTCACCGGCTTGGGCTCGACCCGCGCGCAACCGGGCGCCCGCGCCGGTAACCCGTTGATGCCAGGCGGACGCGGGCCCGGCGGCGGACCTCCGGGCGGAGGCCGCGGCCGCTAGGTCGCGCTCATGTCCACGGTCATCTCGGTCAAGAACCTCGTCAAGACGTACGTCGTTGGCGAAGTGCAGGTGCGGGCGCTCCGCGGCATCAACCTCGACGTCGAGCGCGGCGAGTTCATCGCGGTCAGCGGCGCGTCGGGATCCGGCAAGTCGACGTTCATGCACATCGTCGGCTGCCTGGACAAGCCGACGTCTGGCACGTATCTGCTCGATGGGCAGGACGTCTCGCGTATGTCCAAAGACGCCCTGGCGGTGGTACGAAACAAGAAGATCGGTTTCGTCTTCCAGGGTTTCAACCTGCTCTCGCGCACCTCGGCGCTGGACAATGTCGAGCTGCCGCTGCTTTACGGCAACATCGGGTTGAAAACAGTCGATCGTCACAAGCGCGCGATCGAAATGCTCGAACTCGTCGGGCTGGGTAACCGTTCGGATCATCATCCGAACCAGCTGTCAGGCGGCCAGCAGCAGCGCGTCGCGATTGCGCGCGCCCTGATCAACAACCCGTCGATTCTGCTCGCGGACGAACCGACCGGGAACCTCGACACGCGGACCAGCATCGAAGTGATGGGGATCTTTCAGCGCCTCAACCAGGAGCGCGGCATCACGGTCGTGCTGATCACGCACGAGGTGGACATCGCCGAATACGGCACACGGATGGTGACATTCCGTGACGGTCAGGTGGTCGCCGACAAGGCCGTCGCGCGCCGGCGCATGGCGCAGGACGAACTCGCAGCGTTGCCGACGGCCGAGGCCGTCTAAGGAGCAGCCATGTCGTTCCTCATGATTCTTCGGATCGCCGTCAAGGCGCTCAACCGCAACAAAATGCGGACGGCGCTGACGATGCTCGGCATGATCATCGGCGTCGCCGCCGTCATCACGATGGTGGCGCTCGGCACCGGCGCGCAGACGTCCATCGAAGCACAGATCCAGTCGGCCGGCACGAACATGATCATCGTGTCCGCGGGCAACTTCTCCACCGGCGGCGTGCGGCAAGGCCAGGGCAACGCGAGCACGCTGGCGCCCGAGGACGCTGTGGCGATCTCGCAGGTCGAGGGCGTGCAGTACACCGCCGCCGGCTCGAACACTCGCGGCCAGATCGTGGCGGGCAACCAGAACTGGAACACGCAGGTGCAGGGCACCGACGTGGACCTCCCGCTCATCCGCGCGTGGTCCACGACGGCCGGCGCGTTCTTCACGCCGCAGGACGTCGCGACCGCTTCGAAGGTCGCGGTGCTCGGCAGCGTCGTCCGCGATCAGCTGTTCACCCCGGACGTCGATCCGATCGGCCAGGTCATCCGCATCACGAAGCAGCCGTTCACGGTGGTCGGCGTCATGGGGAGCAAGGGTCAGTCGGGCATGGGCCAGGATCAGGACGACGTGATCTTCATCCCGTTCACGACGGTGCTGAAGAAGCTGCGCGGCATCACCAACATCCAGAATGTGACCGTGTCGGCGGCGTCCGCCGGCGACGTGACGAGGACGGCCGACAACATCGCGACGGTCCTGCGCGTGCGCCACAAGCTCCAGCCCGGCGATCCGGACGACTTCATGGTCCGCACGATGGAAGAGATGGCGAGCGTCAGAAAAGAAGCGACGCAGACGATGACGGCGCTGCTCGCCAGCATCGCCGGCGTGTCGTTGCTGGTCGGCGGCATCGGCATCATGAACATCATGCTGGTGTCGGTGACCGAGCGGACGCGCGAGATCGGCCTGCGCATGGCGATCGGCGCGCGTGGTCGCGACGTGCTGCTGCAGTTTCTCGTCGAGGCGGTCGTGCTCAGCCTGTTCGGCGGGGGCATCGGCATCGCGCTCGGATTTGGATTGGCGCAGGGCGTGACGCTGTGGCAGGGATGGCCGACCGCCGTCTCGGCGAATGCGGTTGCGGTCGCGTTCGGCTTCGCCGCGATGACCGGCGTGTTCTTCGGCTTTTATCCGGCGCGCAAGGCGGCCGCGCTGGATCCCATCGACGCCCTCAGATTTGAATAATGCGTAATCGATTCCGGACTGTCCTCGCTTCGTTCCTGTTGGGCGGCGCCCTCGCGACTGCCGCGTGCTCTGGCGCCGACGCGCCACCCGCGCCTCCCGCCGGCGGCGGACGAGGCGCTCAGACGGCCGCCGTGCCGGTGGCCACCGCGCCCGTAGTGCAGAAGTCGGTGCCGCTCGCCGTGCAGGGCATCGGCACGGTCATCGCCGCGTCCACAGTCACCGTGCGCGCGCAGATCACCGGCGAACTCACCTCCGTGAACTTCATCGAAGGCAACGAAGTGAAGGAGGGGCAGATCCTCGTCACGATCGACAAGCGGCCGCTCGAGTCGGCGCTCGCGCAGGCGCAGGCGACGCTCGATCGCGACATCGCGCAGGCGGCCAACGCCAAATCACAGGCGGCGCGGTATCAGGACTTGTTCCAGCGCGGCATCTCGACCCACGAGCAGGTCGATCAGATCCAGGCCAACGCCGCGGCGCTCGACGCGACGGTCGGCGCCGATCGCGCCGCCGTCGAGAGCGCGAAAGTCCAATTGCAGTACGCGACGATCCGGGCGCCGCTCACCGGCAAGACAGGGCTGCTGCAGGTCCACCCGGGCAACCTGGTGCGCGCCACCGACACGACGCCGATCGTCACGATCAACAAGATCACGCCGGTGTACGTGTCGTTCGCCGTGCCTGAAGCGTTGCTCCCCGAGTTGAAGCGGTACATGGCCAAGGGCAAGCTCGCGGTGACCGCTGTGGCGCCTAACGATACGGCCCCGGCGGCGACCGGCCTGATCACCTTTATCGATAACGCCGTGGACCCGACGACCGGCCAGATCAAGGTTAAGGGCACCTTCGCGAACACCGACCGCAGGCTATGGCCCGGGCAGTACGTCAACGTGAACGTCACGCTCTCCGCAGAACCCAACGCCATCGTCGTGCCGTCACTCGCCGTGCAGACCGGACAGCAGGGCACGTACGTCTTCGTCGTGAAGGCGGATCAGACCGTGGACCTGCGCGCCGTCACCGTCGAGCGCACCGCCGGCGATCAATC
>JAYVMG010000423.1:0-7839 GCA_043759095.1 Acidobacteriota bacterium
CGGACTGGTGGCCATCCAGTCGGCGCGTTCGACCAGCCGAACGCTCGCGCTGACGCCGGCGCTTCGCCAATGGGCGGAAACGTGGGATCGCGGCGACCGTGAGCTGCGGAAGGCCGCGCGGCAGGGACGCGTCCATGCGACCGCGCCCAGGCTCGGTCCGATTGGCGGCGTCGGCTCAATCGGTCCCGACCCGACCGATTGGGTGAACAACTGCGCCGCGCAGTACTACGGCCTGGCGTCGGTGACCGGACGCTGACATGGTGACCGACGCCGACACGACGATCCGCGCGATGACGCCGGCGGACATTCCTCACGTCGTCGCGCTGCAGATAGCTTTTCTCGAGGGCTCGATCGTGACCGATCTGGGTACAGGGTTCCTGTCACGGTTTCATGCGCTGGCGCTGGCGCATCGATCCGCGCGCGCGCTGGTCGCGACGCAGGGCGCGACGATCCTGGGGTTTGCGCTGGCCTCGACCGACGTCCACGCCTTCAACGGCTACGTCAAGCCGCGCGTCCTCCTGCGGCTCGTCGCCGCCCTCGCATCGCCGCGCGGCCTGCGCATCGGGTGGAGCGTGGCGCGGGGTCTCACGGATCGCGAACCGCAGCCGCTGATTCCGGCCGAGCTCCTGCTGCTCGTCGTCGACTCCCGCGTGCGGCGGCGCGGAATCGGGCAGCGGTTGCTGGCCGGCCTGGAAGACGGCTTTCTCCGTGAGCGCGTGAACATCTACCGAGTCGCGGTCCGGAGCCATCTCGCGGTGGCGCGGGCGTTCTACCTGGCCATCGGGTTCACGCCGGAACAGGAACTGGCTGTGCTCGGCCGGCCGATGACGTACCTGACGAGACAGGTGCCGGATCACGCATGAACACCCGGCTCCTGACCTGGCTGTGCTGTCCCGTCTGTCGTGAGGACCTCGATCTCTCGGTGTTTCGCGAAGCGGACGGCATCGAAGAAGGCGCGCTCACCTGCCGCGGCTGCCGGCGCGTCTTTCCGATCATCGACGGGATCCCGCGCATGCTGCCCGATGCGCTGATGCCGCAGGTGCTCGCCTACCACCGCCAGTTCTTCGAACGGTACCGGACCGCGACGTCGGCGTGCGTCCTGCGGGCCGTCGGCGACCGCCACGACGCGTGGTGGGACACCGAGGCGCGCACGCTCGAGAGCTACAGCTATCAATGGCGCAAGTTCAAACAGATGTTTCCGCAGTGGGAAGATGTGTTCCGTTCGTCGATCGCGCCGATCACGCCGGACTTCTTCCCCGGCCGCGTCGGCCTCGACGCCGGGTGCGGATTCGGCCGGTCGCTGGTGTATGCCGCGAAGTACGGCGCGGAAGTGATCGGGCTCGACCTCAGCGAGGCCATCGAGGCGGCGCGCGAGAACACGCGGCACCTGCCGTCGGTGTACCTGGTCCAAGGCGATCTGTATCATCCGCCGCTGCGTGCGGCGTCGCTCGACTTCGTCTACAGCATCGGCGTGCTGATCCTCGTGCCCGATCCGCAGGCGGGATTCCGCAGCCTCTCGCGGCTCGTCAAACCGGCGGCGCCGATGTTCATCTGGGTGCTGCCCCGCGGACGGGGTCGGCAGATTGCGATCTTCGAAGCCGCCCGCGCGGTGACGACGCGCCTTCCGCTGCGGGTGCTCGACGCCGTATGTCTTGCGCTCTCCCTCGCGCAGTGGGCAGCTTTCATCGTCCCCTATAAGATGCTGAAGATGTTTCGCGCGACGGCCGCGCTCGCCGAGCGGCTGCCGTTCACCTTGTACGCGCGCTATCCGTTTCGCGCCATGCATTCCGACTGGTTCGATGCTCTGTCGGCGCCGGTCCTGCACTACCACCGGCGCGACGAGGTCGCGGAGTGGTACCGCGACGCGGCGTTCGAGCAGGTCGTGGTCTCGCTGCCGTGGGAAGGGCGCGCGGTCGGCATCGCGCCCCCCCCCGTCGCGCCGTCGCCCACCGTCTGACCCATGGACCAGCCTGCCATCCTCGTCGTCCTCGGCGCGTACTTTCCGGAGATCAGTGGAGGCGGACTCCAGGCGCGCGATCTCGTCCGCTCGCTGCGCGACCGGCTCCGGTTCACCGTGCTGACGACCACCGCGATGGCCGACGGGAAGAACCGCGTGGACGATGTCGACGTCTTTCGCGTCCGGGTCGACCTCGCGAGCGGCTGCTCGGTGGTCCGCGCGCTGTGGCGGGGCCTGTGCCTGCTGTGGTCGCTGCGCGGCTCGTTCGACGTGTTGCACCTCGAGGGCTTCTCGCGCAAGAACGCGCCGCTGACGCTGGCCGCGCTCGCGCTGCGCAAGCCGATCGTGCTCACGCTGCACACCGGCGGCCACGACGACGCGGAAGCGATCAAGGAGCGTAGCCGCGTCGGCTTCTGGTCGATCACGCGCGCCAACCGGGTGGTCGCCGTGAGTCCGGCGCTGCGCGACGCCGCGCGCCGCGCCGGCGTGCCCGCCGGCTCCCTGCATTACCTCCCGAACGGCGTCGACGTGAAGAAGTTCAGGCCGGCCGGCCCTGGCGAACGCGACGCGATCCGCCAGCGGCTGGGGATTCCCGAAGAGACGGCGGTGATCTTGTTCGTCGGCTTCTTCTCCGACGAGAAGGGGCCTCACCGCCTGTTCGACGCGTGGCGCGGGCTGCCGGCTGGGCTGCGCGAGGCGAGCACGCTGGTTTTCGTCGGCCAGACCACTCTGCCGCACACCCTCGTGGATCCACGCATGGCGGACGCGATCAGGCGCGAGGCCGGCGCCATCGACGCGCGACCGATCTTCGTCGAGCGCACGCACGAGATCGAGGACTACTACAGGTCCGCGGATCTCTTCGTGATGGCATCGACCCGCGAAGGGTGTCCCATGGCGCTGCTCGAAGCGATGGCTTCCGGGCTCCCGGTCGTCAGCTCCCGGCTCCCCGGCGCCACCGACATGATCGTCGCCGACGGGGAGAACGGCCTCCTGGTCGAGCCGGGAAGCGTGGCGGCCATCCGCGCCGCCCTCGCGCGGATGCTGGCGGATGGCAAAGCCGCGCAGGCGATGGGCGCCCAGGCGCGTCAGACCATCGAGGCCTCGTTCTCGCTCGACCGCGTGGCTTCGGCATACCTGGAGATCTACCGCTCGGTCAGCGCCTGATGGTTCACGCATCGGAATTCCATCGGGCGCACATTACAATGACCTCGAAGTCGTGCTGATCAAGGACGCGGTTCACCTCGTGAAATCGGCAACGCTCAGCGCGTCCCGGAGCGTGGGACTGGTCTGCTCATCTGAGCCGCTGCACCTCCACACTTACCTGCAGGCGTTTCTGGCGCAGCGCTTTCCGACGGACACGCCGCGGGTCGTCACCTTCGGCTACGACCAGCTGCGCGCCGCGCTCGCCGCCACCGCGGATTCGCTACGATCCGCTCCGGCGTTATTCTGCGTGTCCTGGTCCGACCTGCATCCGGCCCTCTCGTGGAGGACGCGTGCACACGGCGCCGTCGATCATGAGGAACTCGTGGTGGAAGCGGAGGGGCTGCACGCGAGGTTGATGGAATGGCTCGCCGCGCGTCGTGGCGCCGAGACCTTCCTCGCGCCGCCCCCGCTCGACTTCCTGCCGTTGCTCGATGCGTGCTCTCCGAGGGCGCTGGGTCCGCTCGCTTCGACGGCGTCGGCACTCATGGCGAACCTGCTCGCGGACGCGTCCAACGGCGGTGCGCGCGTGTTGCGCACGCCGCCGTTCGATCTCAACTACCGCGATCTCCTCCTTTCCGGCAGTCCATACTCGCCGGAACACGCGGACTCGATCGCCGGGACGTTCGTGGACTTGGCATTTCACAGCGCGCCGCGAATGAAGGCGGTAGTCACGGACCTCGATGGGACGTTGTGGCACGGGGTCATCGGCGAAGACGATGCGGCGGCGCTGGCCTGCGGTCCGGAAGGGCGGGGCTACCCGTTCCACGTGTTCCAGCAATTTTTGCAGAAGCTCAAGCGCGAAGGGATTCTGCTGGCGTTCTGCTCGAAGAACAACCCGGAGGAGGTGCTTCCGGTCTTCGATTCACTCGACATGCCGCTCAAGCTGTCCGACTTCTCCGCCTATCGATGCGACTGGGAACCAAAGTCCGCAGGCATCCTCGCCATCGCCAGAGACCTGAACATCGGGCCGAACTCGCTCCTCGTGATCGACGACAACGCGGCGGAGATCGCTGAGATTCGGCACGGCGCGCCCGATGTGGAGGTGTGGCAGACCCCCCGCGACGGGACGCAGTGGCGCGAACTGTTTCGTGCTCTGCAAGAGCGGTGCGCGACCTGGACGGTGAGCGACGCGGACCGCGGGCGTTCGGCGGCAATGGCCGGCGAGCGCCTGCGCAGAACGGCACAGCCAGCCGGATTCTCGGGCGCCGTCGCCGGTGGGATGACGCACCTTCGCGACATGCAGCTGGATGTCCAGATTTGCGAGCAGGCGTTCGACGATCCGCGATCCGTCGAGCTCATCAACCGCACGAACCAGTTCAACTTGACCGGCGAGCGGTTCGCCGCCGATCAATGGCTCGACGTGGCTGCTGCGCCAGGCGCATTCTGCTGGTCCGCGAGGCTTCGGGACCGATTCGGTGATTTCGGCACAGTCTGCGTCGTGACGGGACGCGTGGAAGGGCCGGTGGCGCACCTTCGCCAATTCGTCCTCAGCTGCCGGGCGCTTGGCCGCGGCCTGGAAACGATCGTTCTGGGAGAAGTGTGCTCGCGACTCTGCGTACGCGAACTACGCGGGCCGTTCGCGGTGACGGGCCGCAATGAGCCCGCGAGGAGATTTCTCGCTGGCCTCGGCGGCGACGTCGAATCCGCCGGCGGCTGGCGGCTCGACGCGGCGGCCGTTGTGGCCGCGCGTGACACGGTCGTGGCCCAGACGCACGCGGCTGTCGCGGCGGCCCCGAGTCGCGATCCGATGAGGCCGGCATGACGACCACCGAGACTGGAGACGTGAAGAATCGGCTGGAGGCCCTGTTCGCCAGCCTGATGTCGGATTCGCGCGTGCCGGTGCGGCAGCGGACCCAGATCAATTCCGCGGCGTGGGACAGCTTCTTCCATCTCACGCTCGTGCTGGCGATCGAACAGGAGTTCGGCGTCAACCTGACCGACGTCGACGTGCTCGAGCTGAGCTCGTTCGCGTCGGCCCTCCATATCCTCGAAGAGAAACTGGCGGCCCGGTAAACGATGGAGCAGTCCTGCACGTTCGATGTCGACGTCACGGAAGCGGACGTTGACGCGTTTGCGCGCCTGAGCGGCGATCGCAACGCGCTCCACACCAGTGCCGACTACGCGCGGACAACCGAGTATGGCCGCCCCATCGTCCACGGGGCGTTGCTGGTCGGCCTCGTCTCGCGCGTTCTCGGGATGCACATCCCGGGCGAGCGCAGCGTGATGCTGTCCCTCGCCGTTCGCTTTCCCAAACCGCTGTTCCATCCCGCGCGGGTCCGAGTGGATGCAACCCTGACGTACTTCAACGCCGAGCGCGGCACCGGCGCCGTGCATGTCGCCATCGCCGACGTGGCCCGGAGCTGGGTCGTCCTCGAATCCGACGTGTTGTTCGGGCTCCACGCGTCGGGCGCCGAGGCTGTGGCCGCGCCGCGCGTGGCATCGGCGCCGACGGTCGGGCCGGCGGCCGTCGCCGGGACGAAGCCGCGGCTGCTCGTCACCGGCGGCACCGGCGGCATCGGTCGGCCGGTGGTCGCCGAACTGTCGTCGGTCTACGACATCAGGCTTCTCCGCCGGCATGAGGTCGATCTCGAAGTCCCGGGCGTGTTGGAACAGTTCCTGGACGCGACCAGCCCGCGCGACTTCTACGGCGTACTGCACATGAGCGTGCCGGCGATCTCCACGGCGTTCGCGAGTGACGATGTGGCCGGCGTCCGGCGTCACCTGCGTCACGGCCTGGAAGTCCCGCTGCTGCTGGCCGCATGGGCGCGGCGCGCGGAATCCTCGGTCCGCCGGCTGGTCCTCGTCGGCTCGACCGCGGGCCTGCAGCATCCGCGGCCAGAGGTGGGCGCGTACTCGATCGGCAAGGCGGCCATGGAGCACCTGACGCGCCTGCTCACATCCGATCTCGCGGCGCAGAGTGCGACGGTGAACATCGTGGTCCCATCGCTCGTGCCGGTCGGTGTGAACGACGGTCTCTCGGATCGGGCGCGGGCGACACTGGCTGGACGTACACCGACCGGACGTCTCGTCGCGCCCGGCGACATCGCGGCCGTCATCGGGTTCCTGCTGTCGGACGCCGCCGCGCAGATCAACGGTGCAACGATGGTCGTTGATGGAGGAGCGAAGGCCTGATGGCCGCCGCACCGCCAGGGGCGAAGGTTCGCGCCAGGCGATGGTTGGCGCGCGCGGCGGACGGGCTTGGCGCCGGCACCCACGATGCCGCCGTCCGCTGCCTGACGTACCACTCGATCGTTGAGCACGACCGGCGCGAGCCCGAGCAGATGACGACGTCGGTCGCCCAGCTGCGGAGCCAGCTGAAGCAGCTCGCGGCAGGCGGCTACCAGGTGCGGCCGGCGTCTGCCGTTGTCGCCCAGCTGCAGCGCGGCGTCGCCATTGAAGCCAAGACCGTCATTCTGACCTTCGATGACGGGTTCGCCGACAACTATCGACTCGCGTTCCCCGTGCTGCGGGAGTTCAACGCGCCGGCCACGTTCTTCGTCATCACGGCGGCTCTCAGCGGCGAGCACGACAAGCTGCACAATCCGTGGATCGCCGACTATCTGGATTGGGAACAGGCCCGGCAGCTTCAGGCCAGTGGTTTGATCGAGTTCGGCTGCCATACCGCCACTCACCGGACACTGCGCGGCTTGCCGGCGTCGGTCTTGATGGAGGAGACCGACGGAGCGAAGCGAACGCTCGAGGATCGCCTCGAATCGGCGGTCACGCTGTTTGCGTACCCATTTGGCTCCTACGGGTCTTGGGATGCCGCCGCTATCGAGGCGGTCGGGCGCGCGGGGTTCGCGGGCGCGTTCACCACGGTCAGCGGGCCGATCACCACGCCGACCGACCTGTTGTCGTTGAAACGCTGCCGCGTGTCGTGGACCGACGAGGGCGACGAGTTCGACCGACTGCTCCGCGGCGCCTACGACTGGTACGAGCTCGTCCAGCGGCTGCAGGGGTGGCGGGCAGGTCATGCGCAGGTCGGCGCCCGGTGACGAACGCGGTCCCGGCGCCAGACTGGGACCGGCTGCTTCGGCGCGTAGCGGGCTGGTTCTCGATCGCGCGACTGACTGCCGCGCGCGAAGACGAGCTCTGTGCATTCATGATCGCGGCATACCGCGATCAACCGGCGGTCGGCGCGTTCGCCGCCGATGAGCAGGCCCGTCGCCGCATGCGCTGGATCACCGACCGCAATCCCGTCGCCTTCGATGACGGCCGACCCGCCTGGCTCTGCCTCAAGGACGGACGCATCGTCGGTCACATCGGCGCGATGGCCGCCGATGCGGTCGTCGACGGCCGGGTGGTGCCAATCTGCTGGGGCCGCGACTTGATCGTCGCGCCCGAGGCTCGCCGATTGGGGGCGGGTCCCCTCCTCGTCATGACCGCCGTGCGCGAGGTCGCGCGACCGTTTCTGGTCGCAGGACTGAACGACGACGCCCACGCCTTGTACCGCCAGCTCGGATTTCATGAGAACGGCGTGATCCCGGTCCTGATCAACGTTCGGAACGCAGCGCGTCTCCTGGAGACGATGCCGTGGCCCCGCCTCAAGCGCCACGCCGCCGCCCTGGCGCTGACGGTGGCCCAGCGCGTCGCCAACCGGCCGCGACGGCGCGGCCGCGCGTTAACCATCACGCCGATCGAACGGTTCGACGAAGAGTTCGACCGCTGGTGGGCAGGGG